>NZ_JBNLYC010000007.1:0-81878 GCF_050172015.1 Bacillus sp. GMa5/1
ATCAAATGCCGAATATGATGCCAATCATGGATAACAATCAAATGCCGAATATAATGCCAATTATGGATAACAATCAAATGCCGAATATGATGCCGATTATGGATAACAATCAACCACCAAATATGATGCCCTATCAAATGCCCATGATGCCGCCGAATCCGTATTATCAACAACCAAATCCATATCAAATGCCATATCAGCAAGGAGCGCCGTTTGGACCGCAACATACGTCTATGCCAAACCCGAATATGATGCCAATGGATAATAACATGTCGCCGCTTGTGCAGAGTGAGGAAGATTGTGGATGCGGAGGAGAAAGTAGACTATATAGTCCACAACCAGGCGGTCCGCAATATGCGAATCCTTTATATTATCAACCAACTCAGTCTGCATATGCACCACAGCCAGGAACGATGTATTATCAACCAGATCCACCAAATGTATTTGGAGAGCCCGTTTCAGAAGAAGAGGACGAAGAAGAAGTTTAAAAAGGCGGGAGTATTCCCGCCTTTTTTGCATTCCTGTTAATTAAGAAAAGGCAGTTTTTTTATGAAGTGCTAGAAAATTCCCAGTGAAATATTAACAGTGTAAAAACCTTCTCTGTTACTCATCATAAGAGGGAGCTTTTCAGTAGAGAAGCTCATTCTAACAGAGGGGGTTTTTGTATTGAATACGAAAGTAAAAGTGATTGCTGCTTCTTTGTTAGTTACTAGTGCATTAGCTGCATGTGGTACACCAAAAAACAATGCAATGGATGGACGTAACTACAATTACGAGCGTACATCTTATAATGATACACATCAGTATCGTGATAATGTGACGCGTAATGATCGTTATACAGATTATGTAACATATAGAAATGGTCGTAACGATACAGGATACAATTATTACCGTGATGTAAATTACAATGGACAAATTGCTAATCCGCATCCAACTCGTAATATTACAATGAACAATTCATACATTAACAATGATGGTAAAACAGCTGAAAGAATAACAAATCGTGTGAAACGTATGAATAACGTAGACCGTGTGTCTACAGTTGTATATGGAAACGATGTAGCGATTGCGGTAAAACCACGTAACACAGTGACAAATGAAACGGCGATGGCGAACGAAATTCGTCAAGCTGTTGCAAATGAAGTTGGAAACAGAAACGTATATGTTTCTGTAAGAAATGATATGTTTACTCGTGTCGATGCAATGAGTACGCGTCTACGTAACGGTACAGTTACAAACGATTTTAATCGTGATATAGGAAATATGTTCAGAGACATTCGTTACGGTTTAACTGGTACAGTGCGATAGCAAAACAAAAGAGGAAGGGGGAGCCCTTCCTCTTTATTCATTTTCGTCTTGTAAACGACGTTTTTTAATAAAATAACTAACGGAATAAGAACCTAAAAAGCATATGAAGAGAATACCACCTGTTAAAATAGCTTCAAATAGGGGGCTTTCTGGACTGAAAATGATATAAATAATAGCCATAACGATTCCTACAATAAGAGAGCGTAAAACAATTTTGTAATAAGGAGTTAATTTTATCTCCTTTTCACTTTCTTCTACATCAATTGAAACACTTAACTGTAAATAACTAAGGATTATACTCGTAAGAATAAATACTAGCCATAATGGAGATTTCGTAATTTGATCTATTCCTTCAGTGAATCCGATATAGCCTAAAATACCGATTATACCAAGTGATTGAAAAAGAAAAGCAATACGTACGTTTTTTAACGTTTGCAGAATGAGACGTTCATCCTTTATTTTTTTCACACTACCCATCTCCTGTTTATTATGATTTCGCTGTTACATTAATTGTAACATATACATTACATTTATCAATTTATAATTTACATATAATTTGTTTAGATGAAAGAGGAAATAAAATATTTTTATAAACATGTTGCACTTATACTTTATTAATGTTATATTAGCAAAGCGATGAGCTAATTTACGTAAGACGAGAGATATGCTTAAGTGCTAAACACGCGAATGTGGTCGCCTGGTCTCTCGCCGTAAACGCATCAAGACGCCTGCTTTGCAGGCGTCTTTCATTTTATATAAAAGTAAATGATACATGCAGATGAGGTGAATCCTTATCTGCATTTTTTATATTTTCGAAAGAAATGTAATAGGGATAAAACCCCCATTTCCGGAAAAACTACTAATGAAAGTTTGATTTTGCCTAAAAGAGGTGAACGGAAATGAAATGGATACTGATTGCGATGCAAGCTTTCGTTATGATGTTTTGTTTCGTTTATGAAACGAATGTGAAGGCGGAAGGGCCAGTACCAGAGGTAACGAAAAAAGAACCTGAGGTTACAATTTTATTAGAGCGTATGTATGTTGATGGCGAAGTAAGCGAAGAAATACTTACAGAAAAAGTGACGGATTTAGAAAAGTTTTTACAGCAGTATAAAGAATGGCAGCTCGTTGATCGTGATGATGTACAAATTGTATTGCAAAAGAAAGTTGATGATATTTCTCCGTTATTGAAAACGAGCGGGTATTTTGGTGTTTCAGAGGAAGGGATATTACAAATTTTCAAAGGTGTGCCAAAAAATGATAATGCGATCCATTCTTTCTTTCAAATTGATATGAAAAAGCTTGAGAGCTATGAACGTGCGAAATTGAAACGTGGCATTCGTATTAAATCAAAAGAAGGTTTTGTGAAGACGATTGAAAAAATGAAGCAATACGCAGTTCAAAGTAAGAAAAAAAGCAGCTCATGGTGAGCTGCTTTTTTTCTTATTTATTTTTAGCTAAAATTTCTTTCGCGATTTCATCAATTAGCATATCTTTTCCGATTGGATTGAATGCTTTCGTATTGAAGACTTCATTTGATACTTCATATACGTGATTGTTTTTAACTGCTTTATTGTCTTTCCAAACGGCACTGTTTTTGTAGTCTTCGTAAACTTTATCAGCTTCGCCGCCGAAGTTTACAATAAACATTTGATCAGGCTGGAATGCAACAAGACCTTCTAGCGATACTTGCGCCATCGTTTGTTTTAAATCTGTGCCTTTTGTTGCTGGAAGTTTTAAGTCGTTAAAGATGATGTCACCGTATCCGAAGCTACCGTATACGCGGAAGTTTTGTGGTGTAACTGCGACGAACATAAAGTTCTCATCTTTTGTTTTCTCTTTAATTTTTTTAGATAGAGAGTCTGCTTTTTTATCGTAGTCTGCAATCCATTTGTCTGCTTTCTTTTCTTCGTCAAATAGTTTACCTACTTCTTTAAACTTACCGCGCCAGTCTTCTAAGTTTGTTTCTAGAACAACTGTAGGTGCAACCTTTTCTAGTTGATCATAAATTTTTAATTGACGGTTGTTTAAAATAATTAAGTCTGGTTTTAAAGCAGTAACAGCTTCTAAATCAACTTTAGGTGCCCAGTACCAACCTACTGCTTTTACTCCATCTAACTTGTCTGTTAAGTGATTTTGGATTTTATCTTTATATGTATTTGCTGTACCAACAGGTTTATGTCCAAGAAGTAATAGTTCTTCTGTTGATCCAGATAAGTCAACAATTCTCTTTGGATTTACTGGAATTGTAACTTCACCTTTAGCATGTTTTACAACTTTTGTTTTCGGTTGTTCTTTTGCTTTCGATTCTTCTTTTTGAGAAGAACAGCCAACGATAGAAAGAACAACAAGCATAATAGTAAATAAAATAAATAGCTTACGTTTCATCCTGATGTAACCCCTTTAATTAGTATTGATAATCATTATCGACTTCTGTATATTAAGGTGCTTTAACCTTTCTGTCAATGGAAAATAACAGAAGTTTCAAGTGGAGAACATTTGTTGGGGCAGTCTCGCTTTTCTATCATTAAATATGTTAAAATGGAATACATGATTTAAGAGGGAGAGATCGTATTTTGTTTGAATATGTTACAGGTTACGTGGAGTATGTAGGGCCGGAATATGTCGTAATTGATCATAATGGAATTGGTTATCAAATTTTCACACCAAATCCGTATGTATTTCAAAGAAGTAAGCAAGAAATCCGTGTCTATACATATCATTATGTGAGAGAAGATATTATGGCACTTTACGGTTTTAAAACACGTGAAGAGCGTTTATTATTTACAAAGTTGTTAGGCGTGTCTGGCATTGGGCCAAAAGGCGCTCTTGCAATTTTAGCTTCTGGTCAAACAGGACAGGTCGTTCAAGCGATTGAGCATGAAGATGAGAAGTTTTTAGTGAAATTCCCAGGCGTCGGAAAGAAAACAGCACGCCAAATGATTTTAGATTTAAAAGGAAAACTAGCAGATGTCGTACCAGATGCATTTGTTGATTTATTCTCAGACGCAGAACGTTTTGATGAGAAGAAAGGTTCATCAGCTGAGCTTGATGAGGCACTGGAAGCTCTGCGCGCACTTGGATACGCAGAACGCGAAGTTTCTCGTGTTGTACCAGAGTTATTAAAAGAAGCATTAACGACGGATCAGTATATTAAAAAGGCACTTAGTCTTTTACTAAATGGTAAGAGGTGAGTATAATGGACGAACGTCTCCTTTCAGGGGAATCTGCATATGAAGATGCGGATTTAGAATATTCATTACGGCCACAGACGCTCCGTCAGTATATTGGCCAAGATAAAGCGAAACATAATTTAGAAGTATTTATTGAAGCGGCGAAAATGCGTGAAGAAACGTTAGATCACGTGCTTTTATATGGACCGCCAGGTCTTGGTAAAACGACGCTTGCGAATATTATTGCCAATGAGATGGGCGTTAATGTTAGAACAACTTCAGGTCCCGCAATTGAAAGACCAGGAGATTTAGCTGCTGTATTAACAGCGCTTCAGCCAGGGGATGTATTATTTATTGATGAAATTCATCGTTTGCATAGATCAATTGAAGAAGTATTGTATCCTGCGATGGAAGACTTTTGCCTTGATATTGTAATTGGAAAAGGGCCTTCAGCACGTTCTGTACGCCTAGATTTACCGCCATTTACATTAGTTGGAGCAACGACACGTGCTGGAGCATTATCGGCACCGCTTCGTGACCGCTTCGGTGTACTTTCAAGGTTAGAGTACTACACAGTAGATCAGCTTTCTGCGATTGTTGAACGTACAGCAGAAGTATTTGAAGTTGAAATCGATTCGTTAGCTGCATTAGAAATTGCAAGACGTGCTCGTGGTACACCTCGTATTGCGAATCGTCTTTTAAGACGTGTACGTGATTTCGCACAAGTTCGTGGTAATGGAACGGTTACGATGGAAATTACACAAATGGCATTAGAGCTACTGCAAGTAGATAAATTAGGTCTAGATCATATTGATCATAAATTACTGCTTGGTATTATTGAGAAATTCCGTGGCGGTCCAGTTGGATTAGAAACGGTTTCAGCAACAATTGGAGAAGAATCTCATACGATTGAAGATGTGTATGAGCCGTATTTATTACAAATTGGCTTTTTACAACGAACGCCGAGGGGCCGAATTGTAACGCCGCTTGCGTATGAACATTTCGGAATGGAGATACCAAAAGTATGACGGAGATGCCAAAGCTGCTTATTACAGCCGGGATCTTACTCATCGTTGTTGGATTAGCTTGGAAGTTCATTGGAAGGCTTCCAGGCGATATTTTTGTGAAAAAAGGAAACGTTACCTTTTATTTTCCTATCATTACATGTATTGTGTTAAGTATTGTATTATCTTTTATTATGTATATAATAAATCGATTTAAATAAGAAATAGGTGGATATAGCTATGGATATAAATCTGTTTGATTTTCATTTACCAGAAGAACTTATTGCACAAGTCCCGTTAGAGGAGCGTGAAACATCAAGATTAATGGTGTTAGACCGTGAAACAGGTGATATTGAGCATAAACATTTTACGGATATTCTTTCTTACTTACATGAGGGGGATTGCTTAGTTTTAAATGAAACGAAAGTTATGCCTGCTCGTTTGCACGGTGTGAAAGAAGATACAGGCGCGCACATTGAAGTACTTCTTTTAAAACAAGAAGAAGGTGATAAGTGGGAAACGCTTGTAAAGCCAGCGAAACGTGTAAAAGAAGGAACTGTTATCTCTTTTGGCGAAGGGAAATTAAAAGCAACTTGCACAGGAACTGCAGATCAAGGTGGACGTCAGCTTGAATTTTCATATGACGGCATCTTCTATGAAATTTTAGATGAACTTGGGGAAATGCCACTTCCTCCATATATTAAAGAGACGCTAGAAGATCGCGATCGCTATCAAACAGTATATGCGAAAGAAATCGGTTCAGCAGCAGCGCCGACTGCGGGACTTCACTTTACAGAAGAGTTACTTGAGAAGTTAAAGCAAAAAGGTGTTCAGTTAGCATTCATTACACTTCACGTAGGACTTGGAACATTTAGACCAGTTTCTGCAGACACGATTGAAGAACACCATATGCACGCAGAATATTATCATATGTCTGAAGAGACAGCGGCATTATTAAATCGTGTGAAAGAGAATGGTGGACGTATTATTACTGTAGGTACGACATCAACTCGTACGTTAGAAACAATTGCAACAGATCATGAAGGTAAGCTTTGCGCTGCTTCTGGATGGACAGATATTTTCATGTATCCGGGATATGAATTTAAAGCAATTGATGGTTTAATTACAAACTTCCATTTACCGAAATCAACATTAATTATGCTTGTAAGTGCATTTGCAAATAGAGATAATGTACTTCATGCTTATAATGAAGCAGTAAAAGAAAAATATCGTTTCTTTAGCTTCGGTGATGCAATGTTCGTTGCATCTCACGCTAAAATGAGAAACAAATAAAAGGAGTAAGTTATGACAGCAATTCGTTATGAATTTATTAAGACATGTAAACAAACGGGTGCCCGTTTAGGTCGTGTGCATACGCCGCACGGTTCATTTGATACACCAACATTTATGCCAGTTGGTACACTTGCAACAGTTAAGACAATGTCACCAGAAGAATTAAAAGCAATGGATTCTGGCATTATTTTAAGTAATACGTATCATTTATGGCTACGTCCAGGTCATGAAATTATTCGTGAAGCAGGCGGTTTGCATAAATTTATGAACTGGGATCGTGCAATCTTAACAGATTCTGGTGGTTTCCAAGTATTCAGTTTAAGTGACTTCCGTCGTATTGAAGAGGAAGGCGTTCACTTCCGTAATCACTTAAATGGAGATAAATTATTCTTATCACCAGAAAAAGCGATGGAAATCCAAAATGCATTAGGTTCAGATATTATGATGGCATTTGATGAGTGTCCACCATTCCCAGCTACTTTTGAATATATGAAGAAATCTGTAGAGCGTACGAGCCGCTGGGCAGAACGTTGCTTAAAAGCGCATGAACGTCCGCAAGATCAAGGTTTATTCGGTATTGTACAGGGGGGAGAGTACGAAGAGCTTCGTCGTCAAAGTGCGAAAGATCTTGTTTCAATGGACTTCCCTGGTTACGCTGTAGGTGGTTTATCTGTAGGTGAACCGAAAGATATTATGAACCGTGTACTTGAGTTTACAACACCACTTCTTCCAGATAATAAGCCTCGTTACTTAATGGGGGTAGGTTCTCCTGACTCGTTAATCGATGGCGCAATTCGTGGTATTGATATGTTTGACTGCGTACTTCCAACTCGTATCGCTCGAAATGGTACATGTATGACAAGTGAAGGTCGCCTCGTTGTAAAAAATGCGAAATTCGCAAGAGACTTCGGTCCGCTTGATCCAAACTGTGATTGCTACACATGTAAAAACTACTCTCGTGCGTACATTCGTCACTTAATGAAATGTGATGAAACGTTCGGAATTCGTTTAACGTCTTATCACAACCTTCATTTTCTGTTAAACTTAATGGAGCAGGTGAGACAAGCTATTCGTGAAGACCGTCTTGGCGATTTCCGCGAAGAGTTCTTTGAACAGTATGGCTTTAATAAACCGAATGCTAAAAACTTCTAATACATAATTTAAAAGGAGGAACAAAAGATGAATGCAGGTATGATGAATATCGTTATGATCGTTGCGATGTTTGCGATTTTCTATTTCTTATTAATTCGCCCGCAACAAAAACGTCAAAAAGCAGTTGCTCAAATGCAAAGTGAGTTAGCAAAAGGTGATGCTATCGTAACAATCGGTGGTTTACACGGTACAATCGAATCAGTAGATGAGACGAAAATTGTTATTAAATCTGGTGGTTCACACTTAACTTTCGATCGCAATGCGATTCGTGAAGTTGTGAAAAACTAATTTGGAAGGCCCTGCATGAAATATGCAGGGCCTTTTTTAGTTACTTTGCTTTGACATATTTACACCGAAAATACCACCGAGTGTACTCGCCCCCATTAATGCTAATTGATAAAGTAATTGTGAGTTCGATAAAGTTTGAGAAAAGCCTAAATAGTTAACTAGAAAAACGAGTATAGTGAACGTGAGACCTGTTGTGAGACCTACTAGCCAACCTTTTCCTTGAGCCTTTTTGCCGGCAGTAAATCCAGACATAAGCATAGATAAAAGAGCGAGTATAAAAATAGTAACGGTTAATGTCCCTTCGTTTATATTCGTAAACTTTAATAAAAGAGCCATAATCATACTAGTAATAGATGCGAGAATTAGTAGTGTAACAATACCGAAGCCAATTGCAGTTGATAATTTTTTCGTTCCATCCATTTATGCATTCCCCCTTTTTAATACAAGCATATTTTCCTTTTGTCTAAGTTAGACTAGTTTCTTTTTTATAGGGGAGTCTATACGTAAAAAAGGAGATGTAGAAATGGAATGGATATCAATAATTGGACGGACAATGCTTTTGTATATCATCATCTTAATTATTTTTCGTCTTATGGGTAAACGTGAGATAGGAGAGCTAAGTGTATTAGATTTAGTCGTATTTATTATGCTTGGAGAAATGGCTGTAGTGGCAATTGAAAATACCGATAAATCACTTTGGCATCAATTAGTTCCGATGACTTTTCTTATGTGCATCCAAATTATTTTGTCAGTCATTTCCCTAAAGTATCAACGCTTTCGGCATTTAATAGAAGGTGAGCCGGCTATTCTTGTAAACGCGGGAAAGATTGATGAAAAGAAGATGAGAAAGCAACGTTATAATATAGATGATTTAATGATGCAATTAAGGGAACAAGGAGTTGGAGATATTCGGGATGTAGAATATGCTATTTTGGAACCGTCTGGGAAGTTATCTGTCTTTCAAAAACAAAAAAATAAACAAGATACATTGCAGTTTACGCTTCCTCTTATTATTGATGGAGAAATTCAATCTAGTCATTTACAAATGATTGAACATACAGATGCATGGCTTATTGAGAAATTAAAAAACTTAGGTTATAACGATGTAACACAAATTTTATACTGTAGTTTTCAAAACGGAAAATTTTTTGTTGATGTAAAAGAAAATTAGAGACTTATTCTTTGAAAGAGTAAGAATGATTAGTGTAACTAATAATCAGTGGAGATTACCCCACTGATTAAAGTTTCACCTTATTTCAAAAATGAAAGTTTACGAATGATAGGGAGACGACTTAACTCTTCTTTTCGAATGAGTTTGAAAGTGAAGAGAAGTACGATATAAACAATTGTTGTTAAAGTGATTTCCCATAATGTTTGTATGCCAAGGGCATGAGAGAAAATAATATATTTATGAAGATAAAAACCGAAGGCGCCTGCGATACCGATGGCAAGTCCGCCGAAAATATAGTCTTTTGCGTAAATGGTAAATGTAATCTTTTTTAAAACAGTAGCGTAGTGAAGAAATGTTACTGTTACAATATTTGCTGCAATAGCGAGAGCAACCCCCATCATTTGAAATTCTGGCCTTGATGCTAGTACAAAAATAACGATTAATTTCACGATGGCACCAATAAATGTATTCATCATTGCAGCTCTTGCTAAGTTTAAAGCTTGCAAAACAGAGGTAAGTGGACTTTGGAAATAATGAAATAAAAAGCAAGGCGCAAGAAGTTGAATGAATGCTGTTGCACTGTCTGACCCATACATAAGAGTTAAAACAGGAGAAGCGAATACGTATAATATAACGACAGACCATCCGCCGGTAATTAATGAAATTCGAAGTGCTTGTTGTAAACGGTGCTCCACTAATTTATGTTGTCTTTTTGCCATTGCTTCACTAATAGAAGGGACGAGCGCTGTAGAGAGAGCGTATGTAATAAAGGCGGGTAGTGATAGAAGCGGGAATGCATAACCGTTTAATATACCGTATTGCTGAGTTGCAACAGAAGCAGCGACACCAGCAATTGCTAAGCTTTGCATAACGACAATAGGTTCAAAAAAATATGAAACGGAGCCGATTAAACGACTTCCTGTAGTTGGAAGGGCAATATCCATCAGAGAATAAAATGTCCCTTTGCTTTCCTTTACAGTAGTGAAAAATCCAGAGCGTATTGATAAATGTTTTTCTCGCTGAAATAACGTGAGTAAAAATAATAACGATGCAACTTCACCGAGAACAGCTGATAACATAGCGCCGGCTGCAGCGTATTCTATGCCGTAAGGTAAAAATAATTGAATGCATATAGCGATAATGGTAATGCGGACGACTTGTTCTAGAACTTGCGCATAAGCGCTAGGTTTCATGTTTTGTTTCCCTTGAAAATAACCACGCAAAACAGAAGAAACAGCAATAACAGGAACAACGGGCAAAATGGCCATTAATGGATAGTACGTTCTTTCGTCGGTTAATAATGTTTTTGCTAAAATAGGTGTGAGGAACATAATTCCGATTGTTAAAATGATACTAATAACGGATGTAACAGCTAGTGATACGGTTAATATTTTTTTAACTCTTTGTTTATCGTTCACAGCTTCCGCTTCTGCTACAAATTTTGCGATTGCGACAGGAAGACCAATTTGTGTCAATGTAATTGCTAAAATGAATGTAGGAACGGCCATCATATAAAGACCAACGCCTTCTTCTCCCAAAATACGTGCCATTACTATGCGGTTGATAAAGCCGAGTATTTTTGTAATAAAGCCGGCTATCATTAAAATAAATGCGCCTTTTAAAAAGCTTTGTCTCGTCATGTTCTTCTCCTACCTTCTCAAAATCAATGGAATGATTTACAATAATTTATATGCACGTACGAGACAAGAATGACAAGCATTTAAGAGAGTGAAATATGATAGTGCTCTTGAAAGTAGTTATTGCTGTCCATTAGAGCGGGAATAAAAGCGACTTTTCGTGCGAAATAAGAAGGAGATGTTATAGATGTTAGATAGAGAGGCTTTGGTAGAATCATACCGCGGACAGTTACAAGTCGTTTTAGAAAGTAAAGTAGAAGAGTTTCAAATGTTCGGCTACGACAGAGTGACAGATGATGACATTTGGAAGTTTCTTAAAGTGAAAAAGTGGAAGAAGATAGACAGCGATGTTAGATTGTATGAATTAGTTAATGACGTATTAACAGTAAGCGCTAATGAATATATGACATATTTAACTGTTGAAGCATATCAAGCGCCACTTTGGTCATTTGATGAATATGAAAATAAATAACCGACTGCAATTGGTTTGTTCTTCCTTTTGCAGTATAATGATAGGTATTGATAATCAGGAAATAATTATGTCTAAGATCATATATAAAGGAGGTAGTGAAGAGAGAAAACAAATAATGAAAGTGCAGGTATCGTGAAAACGTACCGGCACAGCTAGTGATGAGCTAGCAAAATTATAGAAAGGAAGTCTACTAACTAGACGTATGCACACGTGTAAAAGTGAATCGTAAGAGATTTATTTAAAGTGTTAGTAGCGGAAAGAGGGTACATATGGCAAAGCGTGGTACGAGAATTGCCGCCTTTTTCCTCATCGTTTTATTAATCGGTGGAGTAATTGGTGCGGCAGGAAAAGACATAGCAAAAGGAATTAGTCTAGGACTAGACCTTCGCGGTGGTTTTGAAATTCTGTATGAAGTAAAACCAGCCAAAAAAGGTGACAAAATCGATCGAGACGTACTTGTAAGTACAGTAGGTGCTCTTGAGAATCGTGTCAATGTTCTCGGTGTAAGTGAGCCGAACATTCAAATCGAAGGGCAAGATCGAATTCGTGTACAGCTTGCTGGTGTACAAGATCAGCAAAAAGCACGTGAAATGTTATCAACACAAGCGAAATTAACATTCCGTGATGTAGATGATAATCTTCTTATGGACGGAACGGATTTAAAAGGCGGCGGAGCGAAGCAAACATTTGATGAGCAAGGCCGTGCGAGCGTAGGTCTTACACTAAAGAGCGCTGAAAAATTCCGTGAAGTAACTGAAAAAATTTCAAAAATGCCACCACCAACGAATTTAATGGTAATTTGGCTTGATTTTGAAGAAGGAAAAGATTCGTACAAAGCAGAATCTGCAAAACCGAATCCGAAGTTCTTATCAGCAGCAACAGTAAACCAAGTATTTAACCAAGCTGAAGTATCTATCGTAGGTGGAAACTTCACAGTTGAAAGTGCGAAACAACTTTCATCTTTATTAAATGCAGGTGCACTTCCTGTTGATTTAAAAGAAATGTATTCAACATCTGTTGGAGCGAAATTTGGTCAACAAGCGTTAGAGCAAACGATTTTCGCTAGTGCGATTGGTATCGCTCTTATTTTCTTATTTATGCTTGTATTCTACCGTTTACCAGGACTTGTAGCGGTTATTATGTTAGGTTTATACATTTTCGTTACATTACTTGTCTTTAACTGGATGCATGCAGTTCTTACGTTGCCAGGTATTGCGGCGTTAGTGCTCGGAGTAGGTATCGCAGTTGATGCGAATATTATTACGTACGAGAGACTGAAAGAAGAGTTGAAAATTGGTAAGTCCATGATGTCGGCATTCCGCGCTGGTAATCATCGTTCATTAGCAACAATTCTAGATGCAAACGTTACAACTCTTGCAGCAGCTGGTGTGTTATTCGTTTATGGTAATAGCTCTGTAAAAGGATTCGCAACAAGTTTAATCGTAAGTATTTTAGTTGGTTTTATTACGAACGTATTCGGTACTCGTTTCTTACTAGGTTTACTTGTAAAGAGCCGTTACTTTGATAAAAAACCAGGATATTTTGGTGTGAAACAAAAGGATATTATTCCATTAACAAAAGGGGTAGTACATCCGCCAACGAGATTTGATCGTATTAATTTCGTAAATATCGGTCATAAATTCCTTATCTTCTCGATTGTAGTTGTAATTGCGGGTGCAATTATCTTACCAATTTTCAAATTGAATCTTGGTATTGACTTTGCGAGTGGTACACGTATCGACTTGCAATCAAAACAAGCCGTTACTGTGTCTGATGTTCATAAAGATTTTAAAGAATTGAACATTGATGTGAAGGAAGAAAATATTGTACCGACTGGAGATGACAATAAAGGTTTCGCAGTTCGTACATTAGGTGTTTTATCAAAAGATGAAATTGCGAAAACAAAAACATTCTTCCACGATAAATATGGTACAGATCCAAACGTAAGTACAGTTTCACCGACAATTGGTAAAGAAATTGCACGAAATGCATTTATCGCAGTATTAATTGCTTCTGCGGTTATCATTTTATACGTAAGTATTCGTTTCCGATTTACGTATGCGTTATCTGCAGTGCTTGCATTATTACATGACGCATTCGTTATGATTGTTATGTTTAGTATTTTCCAACTAGAGGTAGACTTAACATTTATCGCTGCAGTACTAACAATCATCGGTTATTCTATTAATGACTCGATTGTTACATTTGATAGAAACCGTGAATTATACAAACAGAAAAAACGAGTGCGCGATATAAAAGATCTAGAAGAAATCGTAAATGCAAGTATTCGCCAAACGCTTGGTCGCTCGATTAACACCGTATTAACAGTGTTATTCCCAGTAATTGCACTGCTTATCTTCGGTAGTGAGTCACTACGTAACTTCTCGTTTGCCTTACTTGTTGGATTAATTGTAGGTACGTACTCTTCTGTTTTCGTTGCCTCTCAAATTTGGTTAATGCTTGAAAACCGTCGTTTGAAAAAGGGAAAAAACAAGAAGAAGGTTGAGAAAGTAGAATCTGAACCGCAAGTATAGAAAAGATGATGTCTCTTTATGAGGCATCTCTTTTTTCGTTTGTGGATACAATAAGATAGCAACTTTTTAACAGAAAGAAGATGGAAGAAAGTGGTGGTGTTATCGCTGTTTTTGTTAAAATAAAAAGATAGGTTAAGAAAAGAAGGGATTTTAATTATGGAAAAAGATGAACGTTTTAAACAGGCCGAGTTTGGTGCTATTGTCGGGATCGTTGGTAATATTATATTAGCGATTGTAAAGGCAGTAATTGGTTATATTGGGAACAGTAAAGCGTTATTAGCGGATGCCGTGCATTCTGCATCAGATGTAATAGGTTCGCTAGCTGTACTTTTTGGACTGCGAGCGGCAAAGCAGCCACCTGATGAGGATCATCCGTATGGTCATGGTAAAGCGGAATCGATTTCAGCGATTATTGTTGCGGTATTATTATTTATTGTGGGACTTGAAATCGCGATTTCGTCTATAAAAGCTTTTTCGCAAGAACTAGAACCGCCGAAAGGAATTACGATATTTGCTGTTGTTCTTTCAATCGTCGTGAAAGAAGGAATGTTTCAATATAAATTCCGATTAGGGAAAAGAGTAAACAGTGATGCAATTATTGCAAATGCATATGAGCACCGTTCGGATGTATTTTCTTCAATTGCAGCTTTAATCGGTATTTGTGCAGCTATAATCGGTAGTAAGTTTGGTATAGACTGGCTCGTATATGCTGATCCGATTGCAGGATTAGTTGTTTCACTTCTTGTTGTAAAAATGGCATGGAGCATTGGAGCGGAAGCAATTCATGCAACGCTTGACCATGTTCTTCATGAGGAGGATGTTATTCCGCTTAGAGAGGCCGTTCTTCAAGTAGATGGTGTGAAAAAAATTGGTTCTTTATATGCACGGGAGCATGGTCATTATGTTATTGTCGATATTAAAGTGTCTGTAGATCCATACATTACCGTAGAAGAAGGACACCGTATTGGAAAACATGTGAAAGAAATACTTATGAAACAAGATAATGTACAAAATGTATTCGTACATATAAATCCGTATTCTCCAAATTAAACATCATTAACATTTTAGTATATAGATGTTGCATCGTAGTTTGCATTATATTGTCACCCCTTAATCTGTCTTGTATAATGAACAGGTTAAGGGGTGATTTCGTGTTACAACCGAAGACGCGTTGGAAAGAAAAAGAATATAATGACGAGCGAGTGAGTGAATTAGCAAGTAAATTACAGTTATCGCCACTTGTCGTTTCATTATTCCTCGGTAGAGGACTAGATACAGAAGATAAGATTTTAGATTTTTTAAATACAGAAAATCAAGAATTTCATGATCCATTTTTATTAGAAGGAATGGATAGAACGGTAGAACGTGTAAATAAGGCGATTCAAAATGGAGAGCAAATATTAATATTTGGTGATTACGATGCGGACGGAGTAAGTAGTACGACGGTTTTATATCTTGCTCTTCAAGAATTAGGTGCAGAAGTAGAATTTTACATTCCAAATCGTTTTACAGAAGGGTATGGACCGAACGAAGAAGCATTTCGTTGGGCGCATAGTGCAGGTTTCTCACTGATTATTACTGTCGACACTGGCATCGCAGCAGTACATGAAGCGAATGTAGCGAAAGAGCTTGGAATAGATCTAATTATTACAGATCACCATGAGCCACCGCCAGAATTGCCAGAAGCGCTTGCGATTATACATCCGAAATTAGAAGGTGGCGTATATCCGTTTCACTATTTAGCTGGTGTAGGTGTTGCGTTTAAAGTTGCGCATGCACTATTAGGCCGTGTACCAGAACATTTATTAGAGATTGCAGTAATCGGTACAGTAGCCGATTTAGTATCACTTCATGGTGAAAATAGGTTGCTAGTGAAACGCGGTTTAAAACATATGCGTATGACGAGAAATATTGGTTTGAAGGCATTGTTTAAAGTTGCTAACGTTTCGCAAAGTGAAATTACAGAAGAGAGTATTGGCTTCTCAATTGCACCTCGTATTAATGCGGTTGGGCGTTTAGAAGATGCTGCGCCGGCTGTACACCTTTTATTATCAGATGATCCAGAGGAAGCGAAAGAGTTGGCCGAAGAAATTGATGAGCTGAACAAACTGCGAAAAGATATTGTAAAGCAAATTACAGAAGAAGCTATCGCTGAAGTTGAAAATAACTTCCCGCCAGAAGAAAACAAAGTATTAGTACTTGCAAAAGAAGGCTGGAACCCAGGGGTAATTGGAATTGTTGCTTCTAAATTAGTTGAACGTTTTTATCGTCCGACGATTGTATTAAGCATCGATCCTATAAAAGAAACAGCAAAAGGCTCAGCACGTAGTATTGCAGGATTTGATTTGTTTGCAAACTTATCAGATTGTAGAGAGTTATTGCCACACTTCGGAGGGCATCCGATGGCAGCGGGAATGACGCTACATATGAATGATGTAGATGAATTACGTCGCCGATTAAATGAACAAGCAGATGCGATTTTAACAGAAGAAGATTTTATTCCAATTACAGCAGTTGATGTTTTTTGCAAAGTAGAGGATGTAACGCTAGCGGCAATTGAAGATATGCAAAAACTAGCCCCGTTTGGTATTGGAAATCCGAAACCACGTATTGCAGTAAAAGATGCAGAGTTAGAAAGCATTCGCGCAATCGGATCAGATGGTTCTCATTTAAAAATGGCTCTTCGTGATGGACAAGCAACACTAGATACAATTGGATTTGGTTTTGGTGCATATGCGAAAGAAATCTCTCCAGTTGCAAAAGTATCTGTAATAGGAGAAGCATCCATCAATGAATGGAATAATTTTAAGAAGCCACAACTAATGGTACAAGATATTGCTGTAGAGGCGTGGCAATTATTTGATTGGCGTAGTATGCGTAATGCAGAAGCAAATTTAGCAGAACTTCCGAAAGAAAAAATAACAATGGTGTATTTTTCTGAAGAGGTATTGAATAAATTTTCTTTAGAGAGCTATAAAGAAAAGCTCATGCATGCTTCAGAAGTAACGCATTTAGATGATCAATATATCGTGTTACTTGATTTACCAAAAGGAACCGATGAATTACGTGAGTTATTTAAGGCAGGATTCCCAGCGCGAATTTATACGCTATTTTATCAAGAGAATAACCACTTATTTAGTACAGTTCCGACGAGAGAACACTTTAAATGGTACTATTCTTTCTTAAGCCAAAAAACACCATTTTCTTTAAGACAATATGGAGAACAACTATGTCGTCATAAAGGTTGGTCAAAAGATACAGTAAATTTTATGACACAGGTGTTTTTTGAGTTAGAATTTGTTACAATAAAAGATGGCGTCATTTTTATGGCAGACAAAAAACAAAAGCGTGATTTAATTGAATCGAACACATATCGTGAGAAAATGAACCACTTACAATTAGAAAAAGAATTGGTTTATAGCACATATCAGCAACTATATACATGGTTTGAAACGATTCGTAATCATAAAGAAGTAGAACAGTTAGGGTAAAGGATTTGTATTTACAAACCTTTTAGATCTGAGGAGGATTCAGAAATATGGATTTCAAGCAACATATCGCAATTGTACCGGATTATCCGAAAGAAGGTATTGTGTTTAAAGACATTACACCTTTAATGAATGACGGTAAAGCATACAAAGCAGCAACAGATGCAATCGTTGAATACGCAAAAGAAAGAGATATCGATGTTGTAGTAGGACCAGAAGCTCGTGGTTTCATTATCGGTTGCCCAGTTTCTTATGCGTTAGAAGTAGGATTTGCGCCAGTTCGTAAATTAGGAAAATTACCACGTGAAGTAATTACAGTTGACTACGGTAAAGAATATGGTAAAGATGTTTTAACAATCCATAAAGATGCAATTAAGCCAGGTCAACGCGTATTAATTACAGATGACCTATTAGCTACAGGTGGAACTATTGAAGCGACAATTAAGCTAGTTGAAGAACTTGGCGGAGTTGTAGCAGGGATTGCATTCTTAGTAGAGCTTACTTACTTAGATGGTCGTAAAATGTTAGATGGTTACGATGTATTAGTATTAGAAAAATACTAATCACTATATAGGTAAAACTACGGTGATAAAAAGTACCCGTGAATCTCTTGGAGAGGAGCGGGTACTTTTGTATAATTGAACAAAAAATCATGGTGAAATGTCAGTAAAATCTTTTCCTTTTCACAATTCACAATCATTGGGTTATAATGATAGAATATAATTTATTCTATTAAATAAAGATAAAGTCAATTTTCAATAAAAGGTGATTCGATGGCAAATGAGCAGGTACTAACAGCTGAACAGGTACTCGAGAAAGCAAGTCAATATTTAGTGGATGAAGATATTGAGCTAGTAGCACGTGCCTATGAATATGCACGCGATGCGCATAGCGAACAATACAGAAAATCGGGTGAACCGTATATTATTCATCCAATTCAAGTTGCAGGTATTTTAGTTGATTTACACATGGATCCAGCTACGGTATCAGCAGGTTTCTTACATGATGTAGTGGAAGATACAGAGATTACGTTAGAAGATATTGAACGGGAATTTAACAAAGAAATTGCTATGCTTGTTGATGGTGTTACGAAGCTTGGGAAGATCAAATATAAATCTCACGAACAACAACAAGCAGAAAACCATCGCAAAATGTTTATTGCAATGGCTCAAGATATTCGAGTTATTTTAATTAAACTAGCTGATCGTCTTCATAACATGCGTACATTGAAACATTTGCCTCAAGAGAAGCAGCGTCGCATAGCGAATGAAACGCTAGAAATCTTTGCACCTTTAGCACATAGACTCGGAATTAGTACTATTAAATGGGAGCTAGAGGATACGTCACTTCGCTATTTAAATCCACAACAATATTATCGTATTGTAAATTTAATGAAGCGTAAACGTGCAGAACGTGAAGAATACTTAGACGAAGTAATGACTGGTATTCGTGAGAAATTAAAAGAAGTTGCAATTCAACCTGAGATCTCTGGAAGACCGAAACATATTTACAGTATTTATCGTAAAATGGCACTGCAAAATAAACAGTTCAATGAAATTTACGATTTATTAGCTGTACGTGTTGTTGTAAATAGTATCAAAGATTGTTATGCAGTGCTTGGAATTATTCATACGTGCTGGAAGCCGATGCCAGGTCGTTTTAAAGATTATATTGCAATGCCAAAAGCAAATCTATATCAATCTCTTCATACGACTGTAATTGGACCGAAAGGTGATCCACTTGAAGTGCAAATTCGTACGAAAGAAATGCACGAAATTGCAGAATTCGGGATCGCGGCACACTGGGCATACAAAGAAGGAAAAACAGCAGAAACAACAGGTACATTAGAGAAGAAACTCACGTGGTTCCGTCAAATATTAGAATGGCAAAATGAAGCTTCTAATGCAGAAGAATTTATGGAGTCATTAAAAATTGATTTATTCTCTGACATGGTATTCGTCTTTACACCGAAAGGCGATGTAATGGAATTACCACTTGGATCGGTTCCAATTGATTTCGCGTATCGTGTCCATTCGGAAATTGGGAATAAAACAATTGGTGCAAAAGTAAACGGGAAAATGGTAACGCTGGATTATAAATTAAAAACCGGCGATATCATTGAAATTTTAACGTCGAAACATTCATATGGCCCAAGTCAAGATTGGGTAAAACTTGCTCAAACATCTCATGCGAAAAATAAAATTCGTCAATTCTTTAAGAAACAACGTAGAGACGAAAATATTGAAAAAGGCCGTGAACTTGTTGAAAAGGAAGTACGTGGTCTAGAGTATGAGATGAAAGAAGTATTAGCGCCTGATAACTTAAAACGCGTCGCTGAGAAATTTAACTTTGCAAATGAAGAAGATATGTTTGCAGCAGTTGGATATAGCGGAATTACAGCTTCGCAAATTGTTACGCGACTAACGGACAAGTTCCGCAAGCAACGCGAAGAAGAAGAAATTGTTGAAGTTAAAGAAGTTCGTAAACCGATGAAAATTCGAAAATGGGATTCTGGTGTAAAGGTAAGCGGTGCTGATAATTTATTAATCCGTTTATCGAAATGCTGTAACCCAGTTCCGGGTGATGATATCGTTGGGTATATTACGAAAGGCCGAGGTGTATCGATTCACCGCCGTGATTGTGTAAATGTTCATACAGAAGAAGCGATAGAACGTTTATTAGAAGTTGAGTGGGAAGGTAGCCCTGAAAAAGAAATAGAGTATAACGTTGATATTGAAATTTCAGGTTACGATCGCCGCGGTTTATTAAATGAAGTACTGCAAGCTGTTACAGAGACGAAAACATACATTTCAGCTGTTTCTGGTAGAAGTGACCGTAATAAGATGGCAACAATTAATATGTCAATCTCGATTCGTAACTTACAACACTTGAAAAAAGTAGTAGAACGCATTAAACGCGTTCCAGAAATTTATGCAGTACGACGCATGATGCATTAATAGGGAGTGTAGAAAGATGAGAGTTGTTTTACAACGATCAAAGAAAGCGTCTGTCACAGTAGACGGTGAGATCGTAGGACAAATTCCGTTCGGTTTAACATTACTAGTTGGCATTACGCACGAAGATACAGAAAAAGATGCAACTTACATTGCGGAAAAAATTGCAAACTTACGTATTTTTGAAGATGAGAGCGGAAAGATGAATCATTCTGTACTTGATGTAGAAGGACAAGTTCTATCTATTTCGCAATTCACATTATACGGAGATTGCCGCAAGGGAAGACGTCCAAACTTTATGGATGCTGCGAAACCTGATTATGCAGAGCGTTTATACGATTTCTTTAATGAAGAAGTTCGTAAACAAGGATTACATGTGGAAACAGGGAAGTTCGGAGCAATGATGGATGTTTCTTTAATCAATGATGGTCCGGTGACCTTAATTGTAGAAAGTAAATAGTGTTGATAAAAAAGAGAGGGTTATATAATCCTCTCTTTTTTATACATTGTTGTATGTTTTGTTCATTTATTTGGAATTAATAGCAGTTTTGGTTATGTATAACTCTTTCATCAATATGGAACAATAAAAAGTAAAACATCCATATTGAATGTGAGGGATATACGTATGCGTATGAATGAAAAAGGGCATTCTGTTACAAATGGTGCAAATCAACTATTTAACGTGAATTTTCATGATTTTATTTCAAAAGAGCAAAACAATACTTCAATGGAGCTTGCTTCCGAGTTTGGGATTTCTCTTCAAGATGTAAAGCGTTTAAAGAAGCAGATTGAACGTTCTTAGAGCACTTGACAATCCTACTTAACAAACGTATAGTAATTTTATATTTACATATGAATATAACCGTTGATAGAGAAGAGTAAATGAGACACACATGGAAAGAGAAGGAATGTCTTAGGCTGAAAACATTTCTACATGATGACTGATTGAATGACACTCTAGAGGTTTCAACTTGAACGGCATATACGCTTAGTAGGGATGAACGCATATTTAAGCGTTATTAAAAAAGTGGAAGCATACGTGCTTCAATTAGGGTGGCACCACGGGTATAATACTCTCGTCCCTACTGTTCAAACAGTAGAGGCGGGAGTTTTTTTATTTTTATTAAGATTAAAACAATTTGAGGAGGAACTGAATATGTCTATTCAAATCCCACGCGGAACGCAAGATATTCTTCCAGGCACTGTTGAGTTATGGCAGTATATCGAAGGGCAAGCACGCGAAATTTGCCGTCGTTACAATTATAAAGAAATTCGTACACCAATTTTTGAGCACACTGAGCTATTTTTACGCGGTGTTGGTGATACGACAGATATCGTACAAAAAGAAATGTACTCATTCCAAGATCGTGGAGAGCGTAGCTTAACATTACGTCCAGAAGGTACTGCACCTGTTGTACGTTCTTACGTTGAAAATAAAATGTTTGGTGATGCAACACAACCAACGAAATTATACTATATCGGTCAAATGTTCCGTTATGAAAGACCACAAGCAGGTCGCTATCGTCAATTCGTACAATTCGGTATCGAAG
Source organism: Bacillus sp. GMa5/1 (assembly GCF_050172015.1). Classification (NCBI taxonomy): domain Bacteria; kingdom Bacillati; phylum Bacillota; class Bacilli; order Caryophanales; family Bacillaceae; genus Bacillus; species Bacillus sp. GMa5/1. The sequence goes on from NZ_JBNLYC010000007.1 coordinate 22,025, forward strand.
CAATCGGCAGTAATGACCCTGCAATTGATGCAGAAGTAATTGCACTTGCTGTTGAATTTTACCGCGGCATGGGCTTAAAAAATATTAAAGTTGTATTAAACAGTTTAGGTGACGCAGCGAGCCGTCAAGCACACCGTGATGCATTAATCGCACACTTTGAGCCACGTATCGGCGAATTCTGTTCTGACTGTCAATCTCGCTTAGAAAAGAATCCACTTCGAATTTTAGACTGTAAGAAGGACCGTAACCATGAATTAATGGGAACAGCACCATCTATTACAGAATACTTAAACGAAGATTCAGCAATATACTACGACAAAGTTCAAGAACTATTAACGATGATGGATGTTCCGTTTGAAAAAGATCCGAACTTAGTGCGTGGTTTAGACTACTACCAACACACTGTTTTTGAAATTATGAGTGAGGCAGAAGGTTTCGGTGCGATCACTACATTAAGCGGTGGTGGCCGTTATAACGGACTTGTACAAGAAATCGGTGGACCAGAAATGCCAGGTATCGGTTTTGCAATGAGTATTGAACGTTTAATTATGGCGCTAAAAGCTGAAAACATTGAATTACCACTTGAACATAGCATTGATTGTTACGTTGTGGCGCTTGGCGAAAAAGCGAAAGACCATGCTGCAAAAGTTGCGTTCGATCTTCGTAAAGCTGGATTGTCAGTTGAAAAAGATTATTTAGATCGCAAAATGAAAGCACAATTTAAATCAGCAGATCGTCTAAAGGCGAAATTTGTAGCTGTATTAGGAGAAGATGAGCTAGATAAAGGCATCATTAACTTAAAAGATATGGCAACAGGTGAACAAGAAGAAGTAGCGTTAGATGTATTTGCTTCATACGTAGCAGAGAAATTAATATAGGGGGAACTTACAGTGGCTGAAAGAACACATGCATGTGGAAAAGTAACAGTAGAAGCTGTTGGACAAACAGTTCAATTAAAAGGTTGGGTACAAAAACGCCGTGACTTAGGTGGATTAATCTTTATCGATTTACGTGACCGTACAGGTATCGTACAAGTTGTATTTAACCCAGAAACATCAAAAGAAGCGTTAGAAGTAGCAGAAACAATTCGTAGCGAGTACGTATTACACGTAGAAGGTACAGTTGTTGAACGTGGTGAAGGCGCAATTAATGACAATATGGCAACTGGTCGTATTGAAGTACAAGCAACGAAAGTAAATGTACTAAATGCAGCGAAAACAACGCCAATCATCATTGCTGATGATACAGATGCATCAGAAGATGTGCGTTTAAAATATCGTTATTTAGACTTACGTCGCCCAGTAATGTTTAACACATTCAAAATGCGTCATGACGTAACGAAAACAATTCGTAACTTCTTAGACACAGAAGAGTTCTTAGAAGTAGAAACACCAATTTTAACGAAAAGCACGCCAGAAGGAGCTCGTGACTATTTAGTACCAAGTCGTGTGCATGATGGTGAATTCTATGCACTACCACAGTCACCACAGTTATTTAAACAGCTTCTTATGGTCGGCGGATTTGAGCGTTACTATCAAGTAGCACGTTGTTTCCGTGATGAAGATTTACGTGCGGATCGTCAACCGGAATTCACGCAAATCGATATCGAAGCTTCATTCTTAACACAAGATGAAATTTTAGATATGATGGAGCGTATGATGACGAAAGTTATGAAGGATGCAAAAGGTGTAGAAGTTAGTGCACCATTCCCTCGTATGAAATATGCTGATGCAATGGCTCGCTACGGTTCTGATAAGCCAGATACACGCTTTGAAATGGAACTAACAGACTTATCTGAGTTTGCAGCAGGTTGTGGCTTTAAAGTGTTTACAAGTGCTGTAGAAAGCGGCGGACAAGTAAAAGCAATCAATGCAAAAGGTGCTGCAAGTAAATATTCTCGTAAAGACATCGATGCATTAACTGAATTCGTGAAAGTATACGGTGCAAAAGGTTTAGCTTGGCTTAAAGTTGAAGAAGACGGTTTAAAAGGACCGATTGCAAAATTCTTCGGTGAAGAAGATGCAAATGTGTTAATGAGCACATTAGAGGCTACTGCTGGCGACTTATTACTATTCGTAGCAGATAAGAAGAGCGTTGTTGCAGATAGCTTAGGTGCACTTCGCTTACGTCTAGGTAAAGAGCTTGAGTTAATTGACGAAAGTAAATATAATTTCCTATGGGTAACGGATTGGCCACTTCTTGAGTACGATGAAGATGCAGATCGTTACTTCGCAGCTCACCACCCATTCACAATGCCATTCCGTGAAGACGTTGAGTTACTAGAAACAGCACCAGAAAAAGCACGTGCACAAGCATATGACCTTGTATTAAACGGTTATGAGCTTGGTGGTGGATCACTTCGTATTTACGAGCGTGACGTACAAGAAAAAATGTTCAAAGCACTTGGATTCTCACAAGAAGAAGCGCAAGAGCAATTCGGGTTCTTATTAGAAGCATTCGAATACGGTACACCACCACACGGCGGAATCGCATTAGGTTTAGATCGTCTTGTTATGTTACTTGCAGGCCGTACGAATCTTCGTGATACAATTGCATTCCCAAAAACAGCAAGCGCAAGCTGCTTATTAACAGAAGCTCCAAGCCCAGTTGCAGAAGCACAGCTTGAAGAGTTAAACTTAAAATTAAGCTTAAAAGAAGAGAAGTAAGAATAGGGTCTAGATGGTTATACTATAACCGTCTAGACTTTTTTTGAGAGGTTGTTTAAAAAGTCCGGTTTAGATAACTGTCGCATCTCATCGTTGCTTCGCCAGTCCGGTGCTCGAGTAGTATTTTTCTACACTGCGCTCCTCCTGGCTTCAGCGCCTCGATCTGCTTGGTTCTCTAAATCCTCCTTTTTAAACGTGTATTGAAAGGAAGTTTAAAAAGTCCGGTTCAGATAACTGTCGCATCTCATCGTTGCTTCGCTAGTCCGGTGCTCGAGTAGTATTTCTACACTGCGCTCCTCCTGGCTTCAGCGCCTCGATCTCCTCGGTTCTCTGAATCCTCTTTTTTAAACGTGTATTTAGGAAGAAATGAAATTCTGGTCTATGTTTTCATTTTCGAAATATGTATTTTTAGGAATTCTATAACTTTTTCTATACAAATAGTCGGAAAAACGCTAGAATACATGGTAGACCATTTTTGTAATAGGAGTGTAGAGCTGAATGTTACATCAATTTTCACGTAATGAATTAGCCTTCGGTAAAGAAGGACTTGAAATATTAAAAAATAGTACAGTCGGTATTTTAGGAATTGGCGGCGTAGGCTCTTTTGCAGCTGAAGCGTTAGCACGTTCTGGCGTTGGACGTCTTGTATTAGTTGATAAAGACGTTGTAGATATTACAAACGTAAACCGTCAAATTCACGCTTTAGTATCTACTGTAGGACGTTCAAAAGTAGAATTAATGAAAGAGCGTATCGCAGACATTAACCCAGAGTGTGAAGTAATTGGACTTGAAATGTTTTATACAGATGAAACATATGAAGAGTTCTTTAAGCACGGTTTGGATTTCGTAGTGGATGCATCTGATACGATTACGTTCAAAATTCATTTAATTAAACAATGTTTACGTCGTAAAATTAAAATTATCTCCAGTATGGGTGCAGCAAATAAAATGGACCCAACTCGTTTCCGTATTGCGGACATTTCTAAAACACACACAGATCCGATTGCGAAAGTAATTCGTACGAAGCTTCGTAAAGAGGGTATTAAAAAAGGTGTAAAAGTTGTCTTCTCTGACGAAAACCCAATCGTAATTCGTGAAGAAGTACGTAAAGAAATCGTACCAGACGAAAATGCAAAAATTCGTAAAGCGAAATTACCGCCTTCATCAAATGCATTCGTACCATCTGTGGCAGGCTTAATTATGGCAAGTCACGTTGTACGTGAACGTATTAAAAATGTAGAAGTGAAACGTGTAGGGCAAGAATAAAAGAAAAGCATATATCCATTTTGGATATATGCTTTTTTATATGTATTAAAGAAATATGGATATTTGCATTACTACTAGTTCAAATGTAAGTAACGCTAGTAAGTAATGATCATATTTATCTGATGTATAGGCGGACGTCTTTTTTAAACTGTTAATGGTGAAAAGAGCCAAAGTTAGGACGAGAACACCGAGTGTTATTTTGAAGACTATTAAAGAAATAGCAACCATCCCCCTTTAAAGGTATATGTTTATAATAACATTTTAGTAAAAAATATCTAATCCGTTTTAGGAGTTTCCTTGTATGACAAGGAGGAATGTTATTGTCAATCTTTGTCGTTAAATCGATATCCTTTATTGAATCGTTGATATATTGCAAGTTGTGATAGATATATTCGAAAAATCGTTGATATATTGCAAGTTACGATAGATATATTCGAAAAATCGTTGGGATAATTTCATTTACCGACATGTATATATATGATTTACCGAAAACAAACAAGGATGTCACTCAGTCAAAAAAGTGACATCCCTGTTTTTAATTCTCAGCAGAATAAATAATATCTAAATTCCCGTTTTGATCGGTTTTGAAAATCGGGGCAATTTGCTCTTCTTGCTCTTCGACCGAAACAAGTTTTCGAGCACGATCCATAATTCGAACAAGCATCGCGTAATCTTCTTCGATTGCTTGTTGTTTTTTTGTGAGTACCGCTAATTTCGTTTCAAGTTCATGATTCGTTTTTTGCAGAGAAGTGAGCTGAGCTTGTAATACATCATTTTCAGTTTGCAACTTTGCGAGTGAAGGGTTATTATGCTCCAAGTTTTGCAAAAATGAGATGACATTTTGCATCGTAAGTTCTTGTTTACTTGGCGTAATATCTTCAGAAAACTCAGCATCGATTACGAGTTGTTTCGTTTTCGTGAACTGATTTTTTTCTATTTTAGCTTCAGAGCGCTTTAATTCTTTACGTTGTTTCTTCGCAAGCTGCACAGCATCTTCGTAATTCGGTCTTACTTCAGCATTCCATCTAAAGCCGCAAGCTGCTGAAGTCCGGTTCAACGTATCGCCGACTTCATCAAATGCTTTTATTTGTGTACTTCCGCTGCGAATATGTCGTAAAACAGTTTCTGCTAAAAGGAGATCATCTTCTTTTGTCCATGCATCTTGACGTGTTTTCATAAGCGAAGCCTCCATAATGGTGACGTTTTCGTTTATGTTACCCTTTATTTTTCGTTTTATTCGAAGTTTGTAATCTTTCATAAACAGTAGAAAGTGCTTGCTCAAATTTCCCTGTCGTTTTCGGTTTATAATATTGCTTGTTTTTTATTTTATCAGGTAAGTATTGTTGCCTTACCCAGCCGTTTGGATGGTCGTGTGGATATAAATATCCAATGCCTCTTCCAAGTGATTCTGCGCCTTTGTAATGACTATCTTTTAAATGGCTTGGAATGTCACCTGTTTGACCGTTGCGTAAATCGTGTAATGCAGCATCAAGTGCTTTATAAGCTGAATTTGATTTTGGTGATAAGCATAGCTCGATAACGGCATTTGCAAGTGGGATGCGTGCTTCTGGGAATCCAACTCGTTCAGCTGATTCAATTGCAGCTAGTGTACGTGGTCCAGCTTGTGGGCTAGCAAGTCCAATATCTTCATAAGCCATAATAAGAAGGCGTCTGCCAATACTTTGTAAATCACCTGCTTCAATAAGGCGTGCTAAATAATGGAGCGCTGCATTTACATCACTTCCGCGCACTGATTTTTGAAATGCTGATAATACGTCATAATGAGCATCGCCGCCTTTGTCGTGAACGAAGCTCTTTTTTTGTAAGCATTCTTCTGCAATCTCGAGTGTGATTTCAGCCGCTTGATCGTCTGTAGTAAAGCTAGATAATACAGCAAGCTCAAGTGCGTTATAAGCAGAACGCATATCACCACCAGAGGCGTTTGCAAAGTGATGTAGTGCTTCATCTGTTACCGTTACAGCATATTCTCCAAGGCCTTTTTCTTTATCTTCTAAAGCTCTTTTTAACCCAATTAAAATATCATCTTCTGTTAGTGCGTGTAATTCGAAAATTTGACACCTGCTTCGAATAGCGGAGTTTATTGCATGGAATGGATTACTTGTCGTTGCGCCAATTAAAGTAAGAAGTCCGCTTTCTAAGTGAGGTAATAGAAAGTCTTGCTTTGCTTTATCTAGACGGTGAACTTCATCTAAAATTAAAACGAGGTGTCGATGCATCTTCGCTTCTTGTACGACAACTTCCATATCTTTTTTATTGTGAGTAACAGCATTCAATAGACGAAACGGGGTACCGGTACTTCCAGCAATTGCACTGGCAATGGATGTTTTTCCTGTACCTGGAGGACCGTATAAAATCATAGATTGAAAATGATTGGCTTGGACCATTCGCCATAAAATCTTTCCTTCACCAACTAAATGTTGTTGCCCAATAATTTCTTGAATATTTGTAGGGCGCATTCGATGTGCGAGTGGTTGTTTCATTTGGACCGTCTCCCTTAATATATAATCTCGTTCTATCGTATCATTTTTTTCTACGAAATTTGAAATAGGATGCTGTTTTATGGGAAAAATAAAGGATAATATTTTCATTTTTCTTTCAATTGTAATAATTCCCGAGTTTTTCAATGTGATTTTATGTTATCATTTTGATACACAAGTTGAAATTTCTTATAATACTATATTATGCTATAATTTCATAGGATTTTAAATTGTGTTCTTTTTATAAATAAGATATAACCAATAGAAGTGAAAATTTGAAAAGAGGTGCAAAATAGATGAAAATTTCAACGAAAGGCCGCTATGGCTTAACAATTATGATTGATCTTGCAAAAAAGTTTGGTGAAGGTCCGATTTCATTAAAATCAATTGCGCAGGCACATGACTTATCGGAACATTACTTAGAGCAATTAATTTCACCACTTCGTAACGCGCGTCTAGTAAAGAGTACGCGGGGAGCATATGGCGGATATGTACTATCAGATCAGCCGGCTAACATTACAGCTGGAGATGTAATCCGTGTATTAGAGGGTCCGATTAGTGTTGTAGAAATGATAGAAGAAGAAGAACCAGCACAACGCCAATTATGGATGCGTGTTCGTGATGCGGTGCAAGAAGTGTTAGATAGTACAACGTTAGAAGATTTAGTACGTTATGAGGAAGAAAATCACGGGGGCTATATGTTTTACATTTAATTCCTTGTGAAACGATTTGGAAAGAAGGAGATTTAATGGAACGCATTTACTTAGATCATGCTGCGACATCTCCGACTCACCCAGAAGTGGTCGAAAAGATGATTCCATATATGACAGAAATATTCGGGAACCCGTCTAGTATTCACTTTTATGGACGTCAAACTCGTCACACAGTAGATGAGGCGAGAAGAGTGTGTGCACGCAGCATTCATGCGAATCCGAATGAAATTATATTTACGAGCGGTGGTACAGAAGCTGATAATTTAGCGCTTATCGGTGTAGCACGTGCGAACCGTCATAAAGGTAACCACATTATAACGACGCAAATTGAACATCATGCGATTTTGCATACGTGCGAATTGTTAGAGCGTGAAGGGTTTGAAGTGACATATTTACCTGTCGATGAAACAGGGCGCATTCAAGTTTCTGACATACAAAAGGCATTAACAGAAGAGACGATTCTTGTATCTGTTATGTTTGGGAATAATGAAGTAGGGACGATGCAACCGATTGTGGAAATAGGAAAGCTGTTAAAAGAGCATCAAGCGTATTTCCATACAGATGCGGTACAAGCTTACGGTTTAGTAGAAATTAATGTGAAAGAGTTTGGTATTGATTTATTATCAATTTCAGCTCATAAAATTAACGGGCCAAAAGGTGTAGGTTTCTTATACGCTGGTGCAAATGTGAAATTTGAACCGTTATTAATAGGCGGAGAGCAAGAAAGAAAACGCCGTGCTGGTACGGAAAATGTGCCTAGTATTGCTGGGCTTCAGCATGCAATTCTTATAGCTGAAAAAACTCGTGAGCAAAAAAATGCCCAATATGAAGAGTTTAAAGATATAATGGTATCTGTCTTCAAAAATGAAGGCATTACTTTCGAGGTAAACGGAAACTTAGAACATCGCTTACCGCATGTACTTAATGTAAGTTTTACAGGAATGAACATTGAACCGTTTCTTGTGAACTTAGACTTAGCTGGTATTGCAGTATCAAGTGGTTCTGCTTGTACAGCTGGTTCGATTGATCCATCACATGTATTAGTAGCGATGTTTGGAAAAGACTCCGATCAAATACGTTCATCCGTACGCTTTAGTTTTGGACTTGGAAATACGAAAGAGCAAATTGAAAAAGCGGCGTACGAAACAGTGAAAATCGTGAAGCGATTAACACAAAATTAGTATGGGAGGTGACATGATGAACAAACTACCTCACGAAACACGCGTTGTCATCGGAATGTCCGGTGGCGTCGATTCATCTGTAGCAGCACTTTTATTAAAAGAGCAAGGTTATGATGTAATCGGAATTTTTATGAAAAACTGGGATGATACAGATGAGAATGGTGTCTGCACAGCAACAGAAGATTACAATGATGTAATTGAAGTGTGTAACCAAATTGGTATTCCGTATTATGCAGTAAACTTTGAAAAACAATACTGGGATAAAGTATTTACGTACTTCTTAGATGAGTACCGAGCTGGTCGCACACCAAACCCAGATGTAATGTGTAATAAAGAAATTAAATTTAAAGCATTTTTAGAGCATGCAATTGCGCTTGGTGCGGATTATGTGGCAACAGGCCATTATGCACGCGTTGCTTATATGGATGGCGAATATAAAATGCTTCGCGGTGTTGATGACAATAAAGATCAAACATATTTCTTAAATCAATTAAGCCAAGAGCAATTATCAAAAACAATGTTCCCGTTAGGTGAATTAAAGAAACCGCAAATTCGTGAAATGGCGAAAGAAGCTGGCTTAGCGACAGCGGCGAAAAAAGATAGTACAGGTATTTGCTTCATTGGTGAGCGTAACTTTAAAGATTTCTTAAGTAACTACTTACCGGCACAACCAGGTGTAATGCAAACATTATCTGGTGAAGTGAAAGGGAAGCATGACGGTTTAATGTATTATACAATTGGACAACGTCATGGCCTTGGAATTGGTGGTAATGGTGACCCATGGTTTGCTGTTGGGAAAAATCTAAAAGAAAACATTTTATATGTTGATCAAGGATTCCATAACGAACTTCTATATGGTGATGAAGTTATTGCTACGAATGTAGGATGGGTAAGTAACAAAGAAAAAGAAACAGAAACAGAATTTAAGTGCACGGCGAAATTCCGTTATCGTCAAGAAGACAATAAAGTAACGGTTCAAATCGTTGATGAAAATACAGTTCGTATTCTTTGTGATGAGCCAATTCGTGCAATTACACCAGGACAAGCAGTCGTTTTCTATGATGGAGATGAGTGCTTAGGCGGTGCTACAATTGATGAAGTATACCGTAGTGGTAAGAAATTGGATTATTTAGGATAAATGAGAAGCCTCTGCCGATTAGCGGTTAGAGGTTTCTTTTACATAAAGCGAATTTTCGTTCGCTTGGAAAATACATTCTTTGTTATAATTTGTTGTAGAGGTGAAGGACATGTCAAACAAACTTGAAACAGGTATTCAATATATGCAAGAAGGAAACTGGGAAGAAGCAGCTAAAAATTTTACAGAAGCAATCGAAGAAAATCCGAAAGATGCGCTTGGGTACATTAATTTTGCAAATTTATTAGACGTATTAGGTGATAGCGAGCGAGCGATTTTATTTTATAAACGTGCACTAGAGTTAGATGATAAATCTGCAGCAGCCTATTATGGTTTAGGAAATGTATATTATGGCCAAGAGCAATTTACTGAAGCGAAAGCTGTATTTGAACAAGCAATGCAAGCTGGATTACAATCAGCTGATGTAACATTTATGTTAGGTATCACACATGTACAGCTTGGAAATGATCGTCTTGCACTACCATTCTTACAAAGAGCAACAGAATTAGATGAAAACGATGTAGAAGCTGTATTCCAGTGCGGACTTTGCTTCGCGCGATTAGAACACGTTCAAGAGGCGAAACCTTATTTTGAAAAGGTATTAGAAATGGATGAGGAGCATGCAGATGCGTATTACAATTTAGGTGTTGCGTACGTATTTGAGGAAAATAATGAGAAGGCTCTCGCTTTATTTAAGAAAGCAACTGAAATTCAGCCAGATCACTTTTTAGCGGGTAATGGCGTTCGTTTATTAGAGCAAGAAGCTGAATAAGATAAAAATATAGTTTAATGGGTAGTTATCCCTCATCTAAAAAGGTGGGGGATGTACTGCTCATTAAAGTGAAAATACCGGAAAGGAGAGGAAAAATGGGAAATCAACATGCAATGGATTTGTTTGAGGAAGAGAAAAAGTTTATAAAAGCGCAAGTTCTTCATACCATTTTCCACAACGAAGAAAACCTCTATTCCGTTGTCAGTATGAAAGTCATTGAAACGAATGAAACGTATGACGAAAAGAAAGTAATGATAAACGGTCATTTTCCCCGCATGCATGAAGATGAAGTGTTTACATTGACAGGTCATTTTAAGGACCATCCAAAGTATGGAAAACAATATATGGTTGAAACATTTAAAAAAGAATTGCCGCAAACAAAAGCAGGTATGGTGCAATATTTAGCAAGTGATTTATTTAAAGGGATAGGAAAGCGTACAGCTGAAAAAATTGTGGACCATCTCGGAGAACATGCTATTTCTAAAATTATGGATGACCCTGAGGCATTAAATGGTGTTGTTAATAAACAAAAGGCTCAGGAAATATATGAGACAATTGTTGAACATCAAGGGCTAGAGAAAGTAATGAGCTTTTTAAATGGCTACGGTTTTGGAACGAAACTTTCTATTAAGATTTACCAGCAATATAAAGAGATGACATTAGAAGTGATTCGTAATAATCCGTATCAACTTATCGAAGAAGTGGACGGGATTGGTTTTGGAAGAGCGGATGATATAGGGCGTGCGTTAGGGATATCGGGTAATCATGACGACCGTGTACGCGCAGGATGTTTTTACACATTAGAGAATGTCTCATTACAACTTGGTCACGTTTATATGAGGAAAGATCAACTTGTAAGAGAAACGATGTCACTTTTAAACAATCAAGAAGGAAGAGTGACTGAGGAAGATATTATAGGTTGTATTGAAACGATGCAAAGTGAAGGGAAAGTCATCATAGAAGAAGAACGAGTGTATTTAGCAACGTTATTCTACTCTGAGAAAGGTGTTGTAAAGTCTATTCGCAGGCTTATGAATCAAGAAGAAACACCTTCATTTCCAGAAGCAGAAGTGTTAAAAACGTTAGGTGAAATTGAAGAACAACTGAACGTACAATATGCACCGTTTCAGCAAGAAGCAATTCAAACGGCACTTCATAAACCGATGATGTTATTGACAGGTGGACCAGGAACAGGGAAAACAACAGTTATTAAAGGGATTGTTGAAATGTATGCATCACTACACGGGTTATCGTTAAATCCGAATGAATACAGTGATGATAATCCATTTCCAATACTATTAACAGCTCCAACAGGAAGAGCAGCGAAGCGAATGAGTGAATCGACAGGACTTCCAGCTTGCACAATTCACCGTTTACTTGGTTGGACGCCAGAAGGATCTTTCCAGCGTAATGAAACGGATCCTGTCCAAGGTAAGCTCCTTATTATCGATGAATTTTCAATGGTTGATATTTGGCTTGCAAATCAGCTATTTAAGTCGTTGCCGACGAACATTCAAGTTATCGTTGTAGGTGACGAAGATCAGTTGCCATCTGTAGGACCTGGACAAGTATTAAAAGATTTATTAAATGCAGGCGCAGTTCCGACAGTGAAGCTTACTGAAATTTATCGTCAAGCGGAAGGCTCATCAGTGATTCAACTTGCCCATGCGATAAAAAATGGAACTCTACCACCAGATTTAGCACAAAATCAAAAAGATCGTTCATTTATCGGCTGTACAGGAGTTCAAATTGTTGAGGTTGTGAAAAAAGTTTGTGAAAATGCTAAAACAAAAGGCTTTAGCGCAAGAGATGTACAAGTATTAGCACCGATGTACCGCGGGCCTGCTGGTATTAATGTATTAAACGAAGCGCTGCAACAAGTATTTAATCCGAAGAGGGAAAAGAGTAAAGAAATTGCTTACGGTGATGTTGTGTACCGAAGAGGCGATAAAGTACTGCAACTCGTGAATCAGCCGGAGAGCCAAGTGTTTAATGGTGATATTGGGGAAATTGTTTCGGTGTTTTATGCGAAAGAAAACGTTGAGCAACAAGATATGATTATCGTTTCATTTGAGGGAATTGAGGTAACGTATACGAAGCCCGATTTAAATCAAATTACGCATGCATATTGTTGTTCCATTCATAAATCACAAGGTAGTGAATTTCCGATTGTTATTATGCCAATTGTGAAAAGTTACAACCGTATGTTACGTCGTAATTTAATTTACACGGGCATTACAAGAAGTAAGAAGTTCCTTATTATTTGCGGAGAGGAAGCAGCTTTCCAATCTGGTGTAAATCGCCTTGATGATGCAATGCGTCAAACAACCTTAGCTAGTCGCTTGCAAGAATCACAAGGAGAAGTACAGATGGTCACAGTTAATGGCGAGGAAATGGACGTGGAAAACATTTCACCGTATGATTTCATGTAACAAGGTGAAATTATATAGTGAAACTTTCAAACGCATAGCGTTGAAAGGCTCCAGTAAAATGTATAAATGAATGCAGTTTGGACATAATGGCGAATAGAATCTGGGAGACTGTAAGGAGATGAAAGCCATATGTTTATTTGTCCAAATTGCAAAGGGAAAGACATTGGAAAAATAGGTGTCAACCAATTTTATTGCTGGAATTGTTATATCGAATTATCGGTTTCAAAGGGGAAAATCCATACGCATCAAGTTGAGGAAGATGGTTCACTAAGCTCTCTTGATGATTTATTTGATGAGAATGAAAGAACGATCGGATAACGAAAAGGGGGATTTACTTTGAATCTACGCAATTCATTAATCGCATTAGGTGTTGGAGCTGCAGCATATCAATATGCTCGTAAGCAAGATGTATTTTCAAAACGCAATATGAAAAAAGCACGTAAGATGATTAAGTCTTACTTATAATCATTTCGATAAAGTGAAAAACTCCCTTGTAGACAAGGGAGTTTTTTTATGCACCCATATGCAAATAAAAAAGTCCGATCTCTGAGAAAAGATAAGATAGACCGTAGCAGCCAACGCCAAGTATCCCATACTGCCATAATTGCTTCGCTTTTTCTTTACGTGAGGAATGAATAAAGAACCCCTTCCAAATACCGAACCCGATACAAATCCATTCAAGAATCATAAAAAGTGCTGATAATCCAAGCATAAACAAAACCATAATTAGCCCTCCTGATTATATTAATTCATGCTGTATTCTCAGGGGTGGTTGTCCTTGTTATGTTATTTATATGTACGTCTTTAAAAAACAGTATGGTCCGTATGAAAAGATTTTAAAAGTTTCGCACATAACCTACCCCATTTATTTTCAAAATAAAGGTGGAGGAGGTTTTTCATGTGAAGAATCTTAAAATCATTTGGATATATCGTTTAGGATTATTGTTACTTGTTTTTCTTTGTCTGCTCGTCTTTTTAAAAATTAAGCCGCTATGGGCACCGATTATTTTTGTATTTAAAGTAGCAATCACGCCGTTTCTTATCGCGTGTTTTATTGCGTATTTATTGCACCCTTTAATTGAAAAAATTCATAAGGAAGGGATGCCCCGTACACTTGCCATTTTGCTCATTTATATCCTTTTCTTTGGCGGAATTGGTTATGGGATTTATAAAGGAACACCAGTCGTTATTAAACAGTTACAAGAGATTAATGAACAATTTCCGCAGTTTACAAAAATGTACGATTCGTGGATGGATGGCGTTACAGAACAAACGGCGAATTTCCCTTCGTTCATTCATGAAAAGGTGAAACAACTTTTTGTGGGTGTGGAAACGAAGATTCAAGCGCTTTTAAATAAAGTGATGAGTACAGCTCGTGGTGTACTCGATTCATTGCTCATTATTTTCTTAATACCGTTCATTGTATTTTACATATTAAAAGATTATGGTGAGTTTTATCATATCTTTTGGAAACTAGTCCCAAGTAAATGGCGAGGTACGGGGCAAATGCTTGCGAAAGAAATTGATAAATCACTTGGAAGTTATATTCGAGGACAGTTATTTGTTTGTTTAGTATTAGGGGGAGTATCAGCTCTTTCTTTTTGGTTTATCGGTATGAAATATCCATTATTGCTTGGCATTATTATTGGGGTAACGGATATAATCCCGTACTTCGGTCCTATTTTAGGAGCAATCCCGACGTTAATGATTGCAGCAACAGTATCAACGAGTTTACTTATTAAGGCGGGGATCACAATTGCGATTTTGCAATTTGTGGAGAGTAACATTTTATCGCCTTACATCGTTGGTAAGTCACTTCGTATGCATCCCGTTATTATTATGCTTGCCTTACTAGTTGGGGGAGAGGTAGCTGGGATTGTAGGATTGCTAATATCGGTTCCGATTTTAGCAGTTATTCGCACTGTCATTGTTCATGTGAGACCGCTCTTGAAAAAAGAAGATGTGTAAGTATAGAAGCCCTCTATGTAAGAAATAGAGGGCTAATCATATATTTATTTAGAAAGCTGCTCGTGTATCTTTTGAACGAGGGAGCTCACATCATTTGTTTGAATATGTTTTATTTTTTTCCATTCGTTATCATACATAAATACAATTTGATTGTTGAAAAGACGCTTTTGTTCTTTTAGATTAGAAATTTTTGTGAAAGAGTACTCTTCAAATATTGGATTCTTACTTACATCTGGCCCATAAAAGAATAGCCTTTTGTTCGTTAAAATTAGCATTCCTGGCCTTGCGACGGAACGATAAATAAATATGTCTAATGAACATGCTGCGTAAAATAATATCGTTTCGTCAGTCGCTAATATGTTTTTAGCTTTGCTAAGTAAGGTTGTCATTGTGATCGCTCCTTTATTTTATCAACAATAATTTAATTATAACAAAAAAGGTAATATTTAGAAATTTTTATAAATTATTCTTATAAGGAGATTCCGATTTATTAATAAATGCATACTATATGAAAAGGCTGTTAAGAATGAATAGTAGAATACTTATGATTAATAAGTAATTAATCCAATATAAATGATTATCTACATTGACAAACTTAAGAGAATTCTATTATATTTAGTCATATAATACATTAAATCAATGACGGAACAAGTACGTTACAGTCCATTTATAGAGAGAAGCTTCCATATGGCTGAAAGAAGCTTTAAATGAAGGGTAACAGAAAGCTAATCCTGAGAGCAGCTAATCACTGCCGTCTTGCCACGTTACGGCACCATGAGGTGATGAATTGATTGTTATTGTAATCAATTCATAATTAGGGTGGTATCGCGAGTTAACTCTCGTCCCTTTTATAGGGACGGGAGTTTTTTATATTTAAGGAGGAAAATACAATGAAACAACTAACAGGCGCACAAATTCGTCAAATGTTTTTAGACTTTTTCCAAGAAAAAGGACATGCAGTAGAACCTAGTGCATCACTAGTTCCGCATGAAGATCCATCTCTTCTATGGATTAATAGTGGTGTAGCTACATTAAAAAAATATTTTGATGGACGTGTAATCCCACAAAATCCACGTATTACAAATGCTCAAAAATCAATTCGTACAAACGATATTGAAAACGTAGGGAAAACAGCTCGTCACCATACATTCTTTGAAATGTTAGGAAATTTCTCAATTGGTGATTACTTCAAAGAAGAAGCAATTACATGGGCTTGGGAATTCTTAACGAGCGACAAATGGATCGGATTCGATAAAGAATTACTATCAGTTACAATCCATCCAGAAGATGAAGAAGCATTCACAATTTGGAATGAGAAAATGGGCGTTCCAAAAGAGCGTATTATTCGCTTAGAAGAAAACTTCTGGGATATCGGTGAAGGACCAAGTGGACCGAATACAGAGATTTTCTATGACCGCGGAGAAGCTTACGGTAATGACTTTAGTGACCCAGAATTATATCCAGGCGGAGAAAACGAGCGTTACTTAGAAGTATGGAACCTTGTATTCTCTCAATTTAACCATAATCCAGACGGTTCATATACACCACTTCCTAAGAAAAACATTGATACAGGGATGGGTCTAGAGCGTATGACATCTATCGTTCAAGATGTGCCTACAAACTTCGATACAGACCTATTCATGCCGATGATTGATGCAACAGAAACAATTTCTGGTGAAAAATATCATAATGGCGATTTAGAAAAAGATATGGCATTCAAAGTAATTGCTGACCATATCCGTACAGTAACATTCGCTGTTGGTGACGGTGCTCTTCCATCTAACGAAGGCCGTGGTTATGTATTACGTCGTTTATTACGCCGCGCTGTTCGTTATTCGAAGAAATTAAACATCAATCGTCCATTTATGTTTGAATTAGTACCGGTTGTTGGAGAAGTAATGAAAGACTTCTATCCAGAAGTACTTGAAAAGAAAGATTTCATTGCGAAAGTTGTGAAGAACGAAGAAGAGCGTTTCCATGAAACACTTCATGATGGTGAAGCGATTTTAGCTGAAGTAATTGCAAAAGCAAAAGAAGAAAAAACAACTGTTATTTCTGGAGTAGATGCGTTCCGTCTATATGACACATACGGTTTCCCAATTGAATTAACAGAAGAATATGCAGAAGAAGCTGGCATGACAGTTGATCATGAAGGTTTTGAAAATGAAATGGAAAAACAACGTGAGCGTGCACGTGCTGCTCGTCAAGACGTTGATTCTATGCAAGTTCAAGGTGGTGTCCTTGGAGAAATTAAAGTAGCGAGCGAATTCGTTGGTTACGGTACAGTTGCAACAGAAAGTAACGTTGTTGCACTTGTGAAAAATGGCGAATACACAGACAGCTTACAAGCTGGTGAAGAAGGACAATTAATGCTTGATGTAACACCATTCTATGCTGAGAGCGGTGGACAAATTGCAGACCGTGGTTACCTTCTTGCGGATGGTGTGAAAGTTCTTGTAAAAGACGTACAAAAAGCACCAAACGGCCAAAACTTGCATAAAGTTGTTGTTGAAGAAGGTACATTAACGAAAGATGCGGCTGTAAAAGCTATTATCGATACGAAAAACCGTAGTAGCGTTGTAAAAAATCATACAGCAACTCATTTACTACACCAAGCATTAAAAGACGTACTTGGAACACACGTTAACCAAGCAGGTTCTCTTGTAACTTCTGAACGTCTACGCTTTGACTTCTCTCACTTCGGTCAAGTACAAGCTGACGAATTAGAAAAAATTGAGCGTATGGTAAACGAGAAAATTTGGGAAAGTATTGATGTTGAGATTTCTCAAAAAGCAATCGAAGAAGCGAAAGAAATGGGTGCAATGGCATTATTCGGTGAAAAATACGGTGATGTTGTACGCGTTGTACAAGTTGGCGATTACAGCTTAGAGCTTTGCGGCGGTTGTCACGTTGATAACACAGCTTCTATCGGTATTTTCAAAATCGTTGCTGAGTCTGGTATCGGTGCAGGAACTCGTCGTATTGAAGCAGTAACTGGTAAGTCTGCATACGAATTAATGAATGATCAAGTAGGTTTATTAAAAGAAGCAGCAGGAAAAATGAAAACAAATCCGAAAGATATTTTAACAAGAGTTGATGGTCTATTTGCTGAAGTGAAACAACTGCAAAAAGAAAATGAATCTCTTGCTGCGAAATTAAGCAATATCGAAGCTGGAAACTTAACTGATTCTGTAATGACAGTTGATGGTGTGAATGTATTAGCAGCGAAAGTAAATGTTGCAGATATGAATAACTTACGTACGATGATGGATGATCTGAAAAATAAATTAGAGTCAGCAGTTGTTGTATTAGCGTCTGTTAATGACGATAAAGTAAACATCCTAGCAGGTGTAACGAAAGACTTAATTAGCCAAGGTTACCATGCTGGTAAACTTGTGAAAGAAGTAGCTTCTCGTTGCGGCGGTGGCGGTGGCGGCCGTCCTGATATGGCACAAGCAGGCGGTAAAAACCCAGCTCAAGTCGAAGAAGCTTTAGCATTTGTACAAGAGTACGTTAAATCTGTTTCAAAATAAAGAGATAGTAGTGTACAATGGTAGGGAGAGGAGAAGTTCTTCTCCCTATACTTACTATATAAGTGAGGTGCTTGAAATGGACGGTTTTGATAAAACAATGAAGTTTAGCATTCAAGATGAAAAACAGAGTGTCCATGTAAATGATGTACTTTTAACTGTGTATGATGCACTTCAAGAAAAAGGCTATAATCCGATTAACCAAATCGTCGGTTATTTATTAAGTGGAGACCCAGCATACATACCTCGCCATAAAGATGCACGTAGCATCATTCGCAAGCTTGAACGTGATGAGTTAATTGAAGAGCTTGTGAAGTCTTACTTGAAACATCATCGTGAGGAGTAGTTTATGCGGATATTAGGTTTAGATGTAGGTACAAAAACAGTCGGAGTTGCAATTAGCGACGAAATGGGCTGGACAGCACAAGGATTAGAAACAATTAAGATTAACGAAGAACGAGGTCACTTTGGTTTTGATCGTATTTCTGAGTTAGTAAAGCAGTACAATGTGGACAAGATAGTAGTAGGTTTACCTAAAAATATGAATGGTACAATTGGCCCGCGTGGTGAAGCGTGCCAACAATTTGCAGAAAACCTACGAGAGCTGTTACAATTAGACGTTGTAATGTGGGACGAGCGTTTGTCAACAATGGCAGCGGAACGTCTGCTCATTTCAGCCGATGTAAGCCGTAAGAAGCGAAAGCAAGTAATTGATAAGATGGCTGCAGTCGTAATCTTACAAGGATTTTTAGATAGTAAATAAGAGGTGACCAAAATGGAAGAAAATCAAATTACAATTGTAGACGAAAAAGGTAACGAACATTTATGTGAAATTATTTTCACTTTTGACGCTGAAAAATTTGGAAAAAAATCATACGTAGTCTTCTCTCCAATCGGTGAAGTAGACGAAGATGGAGACCAAATTTATGATGCAATGGCTTATGAGCAAAATGAAGAAGAGGGCGGAACTTTACTTCCAATCGAATCTGAAGAAGAGTGGGAAATGGTACAAGAAATGTTCAACACTCTAGCTGATGAGCAAGAAGCTGAATAATAAGTACTGAAAAGATGGACGACATACAGTCCATCTTTTTTTGTATTTATATGTAAAATGAAAGATTTTTTGTCGAAACTGTGTAAGTCTTTGTAGTATAATGAGACGGATTGTAGAAAAATAAAGTGTCAATTAAAAAAGATAAGTGAATTTTTTGCGTTTTTACATCGTGCTGTATAGAAAGGTGTACATACGGTCTACAATTAAGTAAGGAGGAAATGTTTTGATAGAGAATCAAGTGAAAAAGAAGCGTAGACGTATCTTTTTATTTTCGATTATTGCACTGCTTTTAGTTTGTGGTTCAGTCTATGCGTATATTTCATCCGCATTAGGACCAGTTGATAGCGGGAATAAAAAAGAGATTGAAGTAGAAATTCCGAAAGGATCATCTACAAGTAAAATTGGAGAAATTTTAGAAGAAAAAGGCGCTGTAAAAAACGGTACAGTTTTTAGTTTTTATACAAAGGCTAAATCGAAAAGTTTACAAGCAGGTACATATTTATTAAATCCTTCAATGAATGCTGAAGATGTGATTGAACAAATGTCATCTGGCAACGTGCATCGTCCAGCTCTTTATAAAGTGACGATTAAAGAAGGGGCGCAAGTAACTGAAATTGCAGAAACGATTGCGACAGAACTAAAGTGGAATAAAGATGATGTTACGCGTCAATTAAACGATAAAGCATTTATTCAAAAAATGCAGCAAAAGTATCCGAAGTTATTAACGGATAAAATCTTTGATAGCAATATTAAATACCCATTAGAAGGTTATTTATATCCTGCAACGTATTCGTTTTATAAGAAAGATACGACGTTAGAAGAAATTGTAATTCCAATGCTTGAGAAAACAAATGCAATCATTGTTCAAAATGAGGCGAAAATGAAAGCGAAGAATTGGGATGTTCATCAGCTTTTAACATTATCTTCACTTATTGAAGAAGAGGCAACTGGTTTTACAGATCGTCAAAAGATCTCTAGTGTCTTTTATAATCGTTTAGTAAAAGGTATGCCGCTTCAAACGGATCCAACGGTATTATATGCACTTGGAAAGCATAAACAACGTGTATTATACGAAGATTTAAAGGTCAACTCACCGTACAATACGTATGTTGTAAAAGGATTACCGGTAGGGCCGATCGCAAACTCTGGTAAACATTCAGTAGAAGCTGCGTTAGAACCTGCGCAAACAGATTATTATTATTTCTTAGCTGCACCAAGTGGTGAAGTGTACTATGCGAAAACATTAGAAGAGCATAATGCATTAAAGCAAAAATACATTACGAAAAAATAGTGAAATGGGGAGGGATAGCGAAAAAAGTCGCACATCCCTCTTTTTTGTGGTAAAATATATCGGGTTAAAAACTGGCAGAAGAATCGTTTTTAATATCAAAACGGGACGTACAAGCTAAGGATAAAGCTGGCTTGTATTTTTATTGCATTCTATGTGTGAAAAGACGTCATAGAGGCACTTCTCCATGTAAATAAGGAGGACCATTTATGGAGGATGCAGTTAACGAGTACCTATTATCATTTATTGATCCGAAAGATAAATTAATTCTTGAAATGGAAGAATATGCAACAGAAAATCATGTGCCGATTATGGATCGACTTGGAATGGAATTTATGCTGCAATTTTTACGTTTAATTGGACCGAAAAGCATTTTAGAACTTGGAACAGCAATCGGTTATTCTAGTATTCGTATGATGCAAGCTATTCCAAATTCACGTATTGTGACAGTTGAGCGCAATCGTGAGCGATATGAAAAAGCACTTGAATATATAGAACGTTCCCCAGTAACAGATCGTATTTCAGTTATTTACGGTGATGCGTTAGAGACAGGTGAACAAGTAAAAGAACACGGGACATTTGACGTTATTTTTATTGATGCAGCAAAAGGACAGTATCGTCGCTTTTTTGACTTATATGAACCGTTATTAAATCCTGGTGGCGTAATTATTTCAGATAATGTTATGTACCACGGTCTTGTAACGACAAAAGAGAAAATTGAAAACAGACGTACACGTGGTTTAATCCGTCGTATTAAGACGTACAATGAGTGGCTTATGAACCATGAAGGATATGATACAACGATTTTCCCAATTGGTGATGGAGTAGCTGTTAGTAAAAAGAGAGGGTGACCAAGGTATGAAGAAACCTGAATTGTTAGTAACGCCAAGAGCGGTGGCGGATGTCGAACAACTTGCGAAAGCAGGAGCAGATGCGGTAATGATCGGTGAGCAAAAGTTTGGTTTACGTTTAGCAGGGGAGTTTTCACGTGAAGATGTAAAACAAGCTGTGAAGATTGCACATGAAAATGGTGTGAAAGTATACGTAGCCATGAACGCTATGTTCCACAACGATAAAGTAGAAGAATTAACAGATTACATTTCATTTTTAAACGAAGTAAATGTAGATGCAATTGTTTTCGGAGATCCAGCGGTATTAATGGCTGTTCGTGAAGTAGCACCAAATATGCAGTTGCACTGGAATACAGAAACGACAGCAACAAACTGGTTCACTTGTAATTACTGGGGACAAAGAGGATCAAAGCGTGCTGTATTAGCTCGTGAGCTTAGCTTAGATGAAATTGTTGATTTAAAAGAAAATGCTGAAGTGGAACTGGAAGTACAAATTCACGGTATGACTTGTATGTTCCAATCGAAGCGTTCATTAGTAGGAAACTACTTTGAGTATCAAGGACGTAATCTTGACATTGAAAAGAAAAAATATGAAGAGAATATGTTCTTATATGACCCAGAGCGTAACAATAAATATCCAATTTATGAAGATGAAAATGGTACTCACATTATGAGTCCGAACGACATTTGTTTCATCGATGAATTAGAGGAACTAATCGATGCTGAAGTTGATAGCTTAAAAATCGACGGTGTACTAAAAAGCTCTGAATACATTATTGAAGTAACGAAGAAATATCGTCAAGCGATTGATTTATGCGTAGAAGATCGTGATGCATATTATGACGTGAAAGATGATCTATATAAAGAAATAGAAGAAATGCAACCAGTAAATCGTCCGTTAGATACAGGATTCTTCTTTAAAGAAACGGTTTACTAAACGAGGAGGGTGTAGGAAATGACTGTACAAGAAATTTCACGAGTGATCGATGGCAAACGTGTTATTGTGAAGAAACCTGAACTGTTAATCCCTGCGGGTAACTTAGAAAAATTAAAAGTAGCTATCCATTACGGGGCAGATGCTGTATATTTAGGTGGACAAGAATTTGGTCTTCGTTCGAATGCAGGTAACTTTACGCTAGAAGAAATGGCAGAAGGCGTTGAGTTTGCAAAGAAGTATGGAGCAAAAATATACGTAACAACAAATATCTTTGCACATAATGAAAATATGGACGGGCTAGAGGAATATTTAAAAGGGATTGAAAAAGCTGGCGTAACGGGAATTATCGTTGCTGATCCGCTTATCATTGAGACTTGTAAACGCGTAGCGCCTTCTGTTGAGGTGCATTTAAGCACACAGCAATCACTATCCAACTGGAAAGCAGCACAGTATTGGAAAGAAGAAGGTTTACATCGTCTTGTATTAGCTCGTGAAGCAAGCTATGAAGAAATGAAAGAAATTAAAGAAAAAGTGGATATTGAAATTGAAGCGTTCGTCCATGGTGCAATGTGTATCGCATATTCAGGAAGATGTACATTAAGTAACCATATGACAGCGCGTGATTCTAATCGTGGTGGTTGTTGCCAATCTTGCCGCTGGGATTATGATTTAGTTCAAACAGTATCACAACATAAAGATGCAAAAGAGCTTCCTCTATTCCAAGAAGGAGATGCTCACTTTGCGATGAGTCCAAAAGATTTAAATTTAATTTTATCAATTCCAAAAATGATTGAAATCGGAATCGATAGCTTAAAGGTAGAAGGACGTATGAAATCAATCCATTACGTAGCGACTGTAGCAACTGTATATCGTAAAGTAATTGATGCGTATTGTGCGGATCCAGATAACTTTGAGTTTAAACAAGAATGGTTAGATGAGCTTGATAAATGTGCAAATCGTGATACAGCTCCTGCATTCTTTGAAGGGGTTCCAGGACATCAAGAGCAAATGTTTGGAAATCATAGTAAGAAAACAACGTATGATTTTGCTGGTTTAGTGTTAGATTATAATGAAGAAACGGGCATCGTAACGATTGAGCAACGTAATCATTTCAAACCAGGACATGAAGTGGAGTTCTTTGGACCAGAAATAGAAAACTTTACGCAAACGGTGGAGAAAATTTGGGATGAGGATGGAAACGAATTAGATGCAGCGAGACATCCGTTGCAAATCGTGAAATTCAAAGTGGATCAACGAGTGTATGTGAATAATATGATGCGCAAAAGCATACTTCAATAAGAAAGAGTGATAGTCGAATGGGGACGAATAAGCCTGTTGTAATTGGAATTGCTGGTGGTTCGGGATCAGGTAAAACGAGTGTAACGAAAGCGATTTTTGACCATTTTAAAGGTCATTCTATTTTAATCTTAGAGCAAGATTATTATTACAAAGATCAAAGCCATTTACCAATGGAAGAGCGTTTAAAAACAAATTATGATCATCCGCTTGCGTTTGATAATGATCTGTTAATTGAACATTTGCAGCAGTTGCTTGCATATGAGCAAATTGATAAGCCTGTATATGACTATACATTGCATACGCGTTCAGAAGAAATTATTCCGGTTGAGCCGAAAGATGTAATTATTTTAGAAGGAATTCTTATTTTAGAAGACCCACGTCTTTGCGAGTTAATGGACATTAAATTATTCGTTGATACGGATGCTGACCTTCGTATTCTGCGCCGCATGCAACGTGATATTAAAGAGCGCGGTCGTACGATGGATTCAGTTATTGATCAGTACGTAAATGTTGTACGTCCAATGCACAATCAATTTATTGAGCCTTCTAAGAAATTTGCGGATATTATTATCCCTGAAGGTGGACAAAACCACGTTGCAATTGATATTATGGTGACAAAAATTGCAACAATTCTTGAACAAAAAGTAAATTTGTAATAGCATAGTAAAAGATATACGGTAGGAAGGGATTTTTTCCCTTCTTATCGAATACAATGAAACATGCAACCTCATCTATATATAGGTGAGGGCATATTTATATCAACTTTCCATACATATCTTCTTTATATAAAGAAGAATTGGAAATACGGGGTTGTATGTGACAACTCCGCTAGTGCAAGGGTACTAGAAACCTCCGCTAACAATGGAAGCGGAGGAGTTTTCATATGGAACTCCTCTTTTTTTTCGGGGGATTGGTATATAAAAGGAGTGGAAAATATGTCAACAGAAAAAACATACCCTATGACGCAAGAGGGTAAGCAAAAACTAGAGAACGAACTTGAGCAATTAAAAACAGTAAGACGTAAAGAAGTAGTAGAACGTATTAAAATCGCACGTAGCTTCGGGGATCTTTCTGAGAACTCTGAGTACGATGCAGCGAAAGATGAGCAAGCGTTCGTAGAAGGACGTATTACACAATTAGAAAATATGATTCGTAACGCAGTTATCATTAAAGATACTGGCGAAGTATCTACTGTTGTTACATTAGGTAAAACAGTAACATTTAAAGAATTACCAAACGGAGATGAAGAAGCGTATACAATCGTAGGTAGCGCGGAAGCTGATCCATTCGAAGGAAGAATTTCTAACGATTCTCCAATCGCAAAAAGCTTATTAGGTAAGCAAATTGGTGAGAAAGTAACAATCCAAACACCAGGCGGAGAAATGCAAGTAGAGATTGTCTCTGTAAAATAAAAAAAAAGATTCTCCTATCGGGAGAATCTTTTTTTTCTGTAGAATGAAAAAAATTGTGTAAACCTTAGAGTGATTCGACAAAAAATGTCAAAAAAACACTTTAAGCTTTGATATCATAATTAGAGACCATAGGTTTTAAAAGGGAAAAGGGGCTAATTATGAAACATAAAATCTTTACAGGATTGGTTTGTAGTATCTCCATATTAGGACTTGCTGCATGCGGAACGAATGAAGAAACTACATCATCAAAGGGAGAAAAAGTGAAGCAAGAAGAAAAAAAGGATATTAAAGCAACTGAGAGTTTAAAAGCCTTAGAAAATCCACAAGATAAAAAGGAATTTAATGATTTTGATGTAGCGTATCAATTAGCAATTGTCATGAAAATATTTCAAGATGTAACGATTAAGTATGATTACGCAATTGGGAATCCAGATTATTTATTGCGAGATTCGATGGATCAAAAAACAATAGATGATATGAAGAATATGTTACAAGAACAGGCGAAGAATAATGATAAAATTTTAAAAGATGAAGTGAATCAAGCATATACATATTTAAAACAATCGAAAGTAAGTAATAAAGATGATATTCAAAAAATAATAGATGCACAAAATAATTATTTACATATTGTAGATAAGATGATTACTTGTATTGATTCTGTAACAGTTGAGAATGCAAAAGAAAAAAGAAATGAAATGGATAATCTTAGTAAGGATTATTTAAAAATAGCGGCTAATGTAACAACCACTGTAATTGAAGTTGCTAAAAACACTGGAGTGAATGAAACTGAATTTAGATCGCTTCTTATGAAATTTTTAGAGAAGCCAAAGAAACAATAATAGCCTTATATAATATCTGTTTTTGTTTTGGAGATTGTATAAATAAAATAGTACCTCGTCTAAACTACAATAGACGAGGTGTTTTTTATGAAAATAAAACGGAGAATTACAATTGTTTTAATTTGTTTTATGAGCGTTATGTTTGTATTGCTTTGTCGTTTAATCCAAATTCAAATTATAGATACAGAATCATTTACTGATCGCAAAATAAATTTAATTGAAAAAAGTGTTACGCAACGCACACAATCCATTACAGTAGACGATGGACGTGGGCAGTTTATAGATCGTAATGGTAAAAAAATAGGTGAGGAAAAATATCCTGTTTTAATTATTTTTCCATTTTTACAAATAAAAAATGACATGTTAGAGAAAATCGCGCATATCATTGGTGTGTCGAGACAAGAGATTAGAAGACAAATGAAAAATAATAAAAATGCATTTACACTACAAGGAGAAACTGCTCCATTTCGAGTGACACGAGAGCAGATGGAGAAGGTAAATGAATTACATGTATTAGGTATTGTAGCAGCTGAAGTGCGATTAAAACAAACTGGAGAGATAAATCATTTAATTGGTGATGTAGGGGAGAACGAAAGGGAGTTTCAAAAGCGATATGGAGAATTGAAAAGAATCTCAAAACAAACGCCGATAGGTATTTCAGGATTACAGCAATCATTTGATGAATTTCTATTGACTGATGGAGAGGCAAAAGTATTATATCAAGTAGATCGGCAAGGAGAACCAATTTTCGGAAAGCAAGCGAAATACACTTCACCAGGAAATCCATTTTATCCAGTTAGGATTCAAACTACTTTACATAAAGAGTTGCAGCAAAAAGCAGAAGAAGTGATTGAAGCGAATGAAATAAAGAAGGGGGGACTAGTATTACTTGATGTAAAGACAAATGAAATATTAGCGATGGCTAGTAAGCCGTCTTTACAAGTAAGGGATGAGAATTTATATAAAACTACACTTGAAAATCAAATGTTAACGCCACATTTTCCAGGCTCTGTTTTTAAAACAGTAGTTGCAGCTGCAGTCATTGATCAAAAAGTAAATTTGTTTAATCGGACATTTAACTGTAATAAAGATTTATATGGTGAAAACGACCCGCAAGTTAGGATGGGTACACTTAACTTTAAAGAGAGCTTTGCCAGGAGCTGTAACAGGACATTTTCCGAGTTAGGTAACGAGCTATTACAAAAGGATAAGACGGTGCTAGAAACATACGTAGCAGCTTTAGGAGCAAATGAAAAGGTTGGATGGAAAGGTTCTGTATTTCATACACCTCATTTTGAGCAAATGCCAGAAGAAAAGGGTACTACTATTTGGGGGAATGAAGAAAATAAAAATAGTAAAAAAGCGGTAGAACAAACAGCAATTGGACAGAAAGATGTACGTATATCACCTCTAGCAATTGCAAATATGATGGCGACGATTGCGAGGAATGGAGAAAAGATGGAAGTGAAAGCAGTTGAAAAAATAGTATATAAAAATGGAGCGGATTTTTTTACATTTGAGAGCCATGCGTTAAATGGAAAACAGCTTTCGTATGAAACAGTGAAAACATTACAAGAGTTATTAAGAGGCGTTGTAACAAGGGAGAAAGGAACAGGAACGGCATTCCGTTCGTTGCCACTAAGTGTCGCTGGAAAATCCGGGACAGCGCAAACAGGGAAAGGGACGAGGGTGAATCGCTGGTTTGCAGGTTATTTTCCGTATGAGAATCCAAGATATGCTTTAGTTGCTGTTGATCTAGAGACTGATAGCAAAGTGAATAAAGTTACACCTATTTTTAAAGATATGGTAGGAGCAATCTATCAATTGGAGAATGAAAAGTAATCTTGCAATTTATAGTGAAATGTCTTCATTTCATGAAAATATCATTGTAAATGTTCAACCTTTCTAGATTTAATGTTACAATAGCAATTAGGAAAAACTGCATGGAGGTTTGGAGAATGGCAGGAGGATCAAGATTCCAACAGAAACAACAAAAACGTCGTCAAAACGGTGTTTTAAATATTGCAATCGCTATTGTATTACTATTAGTAGCTATTGTAGCATATCAATTGTTCGTTCCTAGTACGAAAGAGCAAGCATCTTCTACTGATAAGAAAGTCTCTCAACAAACAACAAAGAATGAGAAAGCTGGAAAATCAGAAGATAAAGAATCTGCTAAGAAAAAAGAAAAAGAACAAGAGCAAGCAGAAGCTAAGAAAAAAGCTGAAGAAGAGAAGCTAAAGGCTGAAGAAGAACAGAAAAAAGCTGAAGAAGAAGCGAAAGCTAACGAGAAAGTATCAGCTGAGAAAACTGTATCTAAGGCAAAAGAGGCGTATACAAAACCTTCTTGGAAAGCTGTAGGAACAGAACAAGGTTCATCACCAGCGATGACGTTTAAACAGGGTTCATCAGATTGGAATGAGATGCAAAGTGCAATTGCTGCAGGTGTTGAAGTACCGAAAGAGCAATTAGTATTCCATTTTGTTGGAAGAGACAAAACTGGAAAGAGCAAAGCTTATGGTGATGTTCAAGATAAGCAAAGTGGGAAAAGATATTATGTAAATATTGATTGGGTAGACAATGAGGGCTGGAAACCAGTACTTGTTCAAACTCTAAACTAAAAAAGAGAGGCTCCTTAGGAGCTTCTCTTTTTTGTTAACGCAATTTCTTTAATTTAAAATGAACAACCGCGCTATAATACGGTCTTTTACTTTCAGGATCCATAACCATTTGATGTGAGATGTGATGAACTTCAAGCATAAGTGCTTTATTATTATCAATTTGTTCACTAATTTTTCGTTCTAAAGAAGCTAAGTCTCCCGCTTCAAAAAACTCTACTTTATCTTCTAACATTTCAAAGGTAAATGACATGAAGACGGCCCCTCTCCTATGTAATCAACTATAGTGTAACAAAGAAAAGAAGGAAATACCATGTACATTTCAATTGACATTTTTAGAAAGAGGGAATATCATACTGATAAAACCGATAAGAAAAAGGGGAATTTTTATGGGTACAGAATTTAATGGTTTATTTGATGAGTGGGCTCATACGTACGACTCATTTGTACAAGGCGAAGATATACAATATAAAGAAGTTTTCGCCCATTATGAGGACATTCTAGAGGATGTAGTTAACAAGTCATTTGGTAATGTATTAGAATTTGGTGTCGGTACAGGTAATTTAACAAATAAATTATTACTTGCTGGCCGCACAGTTTACGGTATAGAACCGTCGCGTGAAATGCGCATGATTGCAAAAGAGAAATTGCCAAAAGAATTTTCAATTACAGACGGTGATTTTCTTTCGTTTGAAGTTTCAAATTCAATTGATACCATTGTAAGCACCTATGCATTTCATCATTTAACAGATGATGAAAAAAATGTAGCGATTGCGAAGTATAGTCAATTGCTAAACAAAGGTGGTAAAATAGTGTTTGCTGATACGATATTTGCAGATCAAGATGCATATGATAAAACTGTTGAAACAGCAAAACAAAGAGGTTTCCACCAGTTAGCAAACGATTTGCAAACGGAATACTATACACGTATTCCAGTTATGCAGACTATTTTTGAAAACAATGGCTTCCATGTAACGTTCACGAGATTAAATCATTTCGTTTGGGTAATGGAGGCAACTAAGCAATAGAAAGAGGGATTAGATTGAGAATTGCTGTAATTGGAGCAATGGAAGAAGAAGTACGTATTTTACGTGATAAATTAGAACAAGCAGAGACAGAAACGGTTGCAGGTTGTGAATTTACGAAAGGGCTATTAGCAGGGCATGAAGTAATCTTGTTAAAGTCTGGTATTGGTAAAGTAAACGCAGCGATGTCAACGACAATTTTATTAGAAAAATATAAGCCTGAAAAAGTAATTAATACTGGTTCAGCTGGTGGATTCCATCATTCTCTAAACGTTGGTGATGTAGTTATTTCCACTGAAGTTCGTCACCATGACGTAGATGTAACAGCATTTAACTATGAATATGGTCAAGTACCAGGAATGCCGCCTGGATTTAAAGCTGATGAGGCGTTAGTTGCATTAGCTGAGAAATGTATGCAGGCTGAAGAAAATATTCAAGTTGTAAAAGGTATGATTGCAACAGGTGATTCATTTATGAGTGATCCGAACCGCGTTGCAGCCATCCGTGATAAATTTGAAAATCTTTATGCGGTAGAAATGGAAGCAGCAGCTGTTGCACAAGTATGCCACCAATATGAAATTCCGTTTGTTATCATTCGCGCACTTTCTGATATTGCTGGTAAAGAATCAAATGTTTCATTTGATCAGTTTTTAGATCAAGCAGCTCTTCATTCTACAAACTTTATCGTAAAAGTGTTAGAAGAGTTAAAGTAATGTAACAAAAAGGCAACTGTCTCATATAAAGAAAATACATACAGTTGCCTTTTCTTTATTGGCAAACAAGGGGGAGAACACGATGAATGTATATCGTGGAGTTCATGAGTTAATTGGTCATACACCAATTGTAGAAATTACTCGTTTTTCACTTCCGAAAGGAGTCCGTTTATTTGCAAAGCTTGAATTTTATAACCCAGGCGGAAGCGTTAAGGATCGTTTAGGAAGAGAATTAATCGAAGATGCGCTAGAAAAAGGGCTTGTTACCCAGGGTGGAACAATTATTGAACCGACTGCTGGGAATACTGGTATTGGACTGGCACTTGCAGCATTAGAACATGATTTACGTGTTATTGTTTGTGTACCAGAGAAATTTAGTATTGAAAAACAAGAATTAATGAAAGCACTAGGTGCAACGGTCGTGCATACACCGACTGAGCAAGGAATGACCGGTGCAATTGCTAAAGCAAAAGAGTTAGTAAATGAACTACCGAATTCATACTCTCCAAGTCAGTTCGCAAATGAGGCAAATCCTCGTGCATATTTTAAAACACTAGGACCTGAACTGTGGGACGCATTGAATGGAGAGATTAACATATTTGTTGCTGGAGCAGGAACTGGCGGTACGTTTATGGGGACTGCATCTTATTTGAAAGAAAAAAATATAGATATTAAAACAGTTATCGTAGAGCCAGAAGGATCTATTTTAAATGGTGGTAAGGCTGGTTCACATGAGACCGAAGGAATTGGACTGGAATTTATCCCGCCATTTTTGAAGACATCTTATTTTGATGAAATTCATACGATTTCTGATCGAAATGCATTTTTACGAGTGAAAGAATTAGCGCAAAAAGAAGGACTTCTCGTTGGGAGCTCTTCAGGAGCAGCATTTCATGCGAGCTTACTGGAGGCAGAGAAGGCAGCACCAGGTACAAATATTGTAACGATTTTTCCTGATAGCAGTGAGCGCTATTTAAGTAAAGACATATACAAAGGATGGGAATAAAAAATGAGAGCAAAGACAAAGTTAATTCATGGTATTCGCATAGGAGAACCTTCAACTGGATCTGTAAACGTACCGATTTATCAAACAAGTACGTACAAACAAGAAGCAGTTGGTAAGCATCAAGGATATGAATATTCACGTACAGGTAACCCAACACGTGCAGCTTTAGAAGAAATGATTGCTGTATTAGAAAATGGGCATGCTGGATTTGCATTTGGTTCAGGAATGGCTGCTATTACAGCGACAATTATGTTGTTCTCAAAAGGTGACCACGTTATTTTAACAGATGATGTTTATGGCGGAACATACCGCGTTATTACGAAAGTATTAAACCGTTTCGGTATTGAGCATACATTTGTAGATACAACAAACTTAGAGGAAGTTGAAGAAGCGATTCGTCCAAATACGAAAGCAATTTATGTGGAAACACCAACGAACCCACTACTAAAAATTACTGATATTAAGAAAATATCTACTCTTGCTAAAGAGAAAGACCTATTAACAATTATTGATAACACATTCATGACGCCATATTGGCAGTCGCCGATTTCTTTAGGAGCAGATATTGTGCTTCATAGTGCAACGAAATATTTAGGAGGTCATAGTGATGTAGTTGCAGGTTTAGTAGTTGTAAATAGCCCACAACTAGCAGAAGATCTTCACTTTGTACAAAACTCAACAGGAGGTATTCTTGGGCCACAAGATAGCTTCTTACTACTTCGCGGTTTAAAAACATTAGGAATTCGTATGGAAGAACATGAAACGAATTCACGTGCTATTGCTGAGTTCTTAAATAATCATCCAAAAGTAAATAAAGTATATTACCCAGGTCTTGAATCACATCAAAATCACGAATTAGCAACAGAACAAGCAAACGGGTTTGGTGCTATTATCTCATTTGATGTAGATAGTGAAGAAACATTAAATAAAGTACTTGAGAAACTACAATACTTTACACTTGCTGAAAGCTTAGGAGCGGTAGAAAGTTTAATTTCTATTCCATCTCAAATGACACATGCATCAATCCCGGCTGATCGCCGCAAAGAATTAGGAATTACAGATACATTAATTCGTATTTCTGTCGGTATTGAAGATGGTGAAGATTTAATTGAAGATTTAGCACAAGCGCTAGCATAATAAAAAACGCACTGCTCTATATTAGCAGTGCGTTTTTTTATTACGTCTTTTTGTGAAACATTTCACAAAATAGACATACACAAACGAAATGATTTCATGTATATTGAATTCAGGAAACGTTACTCACGAACAAACTTGTGAAAATTTTCACAAACAATGAAATTCATGTAGGAAAGCATCTCTATTTTTTTGTGTTAATTGGGACTTATTTTGACCTACAGGGACATATAAGGACCGTAATAGTAGAATAGGAGGAAATTCACATGGTAGTCAAAGAGAAAGTTGTAAATGAAATGCAGGAAGTAAAAAAGATGATTGATACGCTAGTAAATAATGGTCAACAAGCTTTACAAGCATTAGAAAGTTTTACACAAGAGGAAATTGACAACATTGTTCATGAAATGGCATTAGCAGGTGTTGATCAACATATGCCGCTAGCGAAATTGGCAGTTGAAGAAACTGGCCGTGGTGTATATGAAGACAAATGCATTAAAAATATTTTTGCCACTGAATATATTTGGCATAGTATAAAGCAAGATAAAACGGTAGGGATTATTCACGAAGATCCTCATGAAGAAATAATAGAAATCGCGGAACCTGTCGGTGTAGTAGCTGGAGTAACACCAGTAACGAATCCAACGTCGACAACAATGTTTAAAGCGTTAATTGCGATAAAAACAAGAAATCCAATTATTTTCGCATTTCATCCTTCCGCACAAAAATGTTCTGTGGCAGCAGCGAAAACCGTATATGATGCAGCGATGAAAGCTGGTGCACCAAAACACTGTATTCAATGGATTGAAAGACCGTCTGTTGAAGCGACGAAACAATTGATGAACCATGATGGTGTAGCACTCGTTCTAGCAACTGGAGGCGCTGGTATGGTGAAATCAGCTTACTCTACTGGAAAACCAGCGTTAGGCGTTGGTCCTGGTAATGTACCGTGTTATATAGAAAAATCAGCACATGTAAAACGAGCTGTTAATGATTTGATTTTATCAAAAACATTTGATAACGGTATGATTTGTGCATCGGAACAAGCAATCATTGTCGATAAAGAAATTTATGATGATGTTAAAACAGAAATGATTGAAAACAGTTGTTACTTTGTAACAGAAGAAGAAAGAAAAAAATTAGAAAAGCTCGTTATAAATGAAAATACATGTGCAGTAAATAGTGATATTGTAGGGAAATCAGCACAGTATATTGCCGATTTAGTTGGGATCACTGTTCCTGGACATACAAAAATGCTTGTAGCTGAAATTCAAGGTATCGGAGCAGCATATCCGTTATCCCGTGAGAAACTGAGTCCAGTATTAGCTTGTGTGAAGGCAAATTCATTAGAAGAAGGATTTACATATTGCGAAGAAATGTTGAACCTCGGTGGTTTAGGACATTCAGCAGTTATCCATTCTACAAATAAAGATGTGCAAAAGCAATTTGGGTTACGTATGAAAGCTTGCCGTCTCATTGTAAATGCACCTTCATCACAAGGTGGAATAGGGGATATATATAATGGATTTATTCCATCACTTACACTTGGTTGTGGTTCATACGGAAAGAATTCAGTTTCCCAAAATGTAACAGCGACTCATTTATTAAATATAAAAAGGCTGGCAAATAGAAAAAAGAATATGCAGTGGTTCAAACTGCCACCAAAAATTTATTTTGAAAAACATGCTACAGCTTATTTAGCAAATATGCCTAACATTTCACGTGCATTTATTGTAACGGACCCCGGAATGGTTGAACATGGCTATGTCGATACAGTCGCGCACTATTTAAACAAGCATGCAAATGATGTGAAAGTTGAAGTTTTCTTTGAGGTCGAACCAGATCCATCAGATGAAACTGTTTTCAAAGGTGCGGAAATGATGAAAAGTTTTAAGCCAGATGTAATTATCGCACTTGGTGGTGGTTCAGCTATGGATGCAGCAAAAGGAATGTGGTTATTCTATGAGCATCCAGAAACGACATTCTATGGTATTAAACAGAAATTTTTAGATATAAGAAAACGTACATGTAAATATCCGGAATTAGGAAATAAGGCGCAGTTTGTTGCGATTCCAACGACATCAGGAACGGGATCAGAAGTGACACCATTTGCGGTTATTACAGATAAGAAAAATAATATAAAGTATCCGCTCGCAGATTATGAATTAACACCAGATGTAGCAATTGTTGATCCACAATTTGTAATGACAGTACCACCACATGTAACAGCAGATACTGGTATGGATGTTTTAACACATGCAATTGAGGCGTATGTGTCTGTTATGGCAAATGACTATACAGATGGATTAGCATTAAAAGCTATTGATCTCGTATTCAAATATTTACCGAGAGCATATAAAGATGGAAATGATGAAGAAGCAAGAGAAAAAATGCATAACGCTTCTGCAATTGCAGGGATGGCATTTGCAAATGCTTTCCTCGGTATTAATCACAGCTTAGCACATAAGATTGGACCAGAATTCCATATTCCGCACGGACGCGCAAATGCCATTCTAATGCCGCACGTAGTCCGCTATAATGCTATTAAGCCAAGAAAACACGCATTGTTCCCAAAATATGAGCACTTTGTGGCAGATGAAAGATATGCACATATAGCGAGAATGCTCGGGCTTCCAGCAAGTTCGGCAGCAGAAGGGGTGGAATCACTCGTCCAAGCAATTATTGAGCTTGGAAAAAGCTTAAATATTAATATGAGTATTGCGGGACAAGGAGTCGATAAAGAGCAATTTGAAGAGGTTGTTGGAGTATTAGCAGAAAGAGCTTTTGAAGATCAATGTACAACTGCTAATCCAAAGTTACCGCTTATTTCAGAGCTGAAAGAAATTTATATGGAAGCATATAAAGGTGAATAATGATAAAAAAAGAGCCGCAGTAAAAGCGGCTCTTTTTTTATTGGAAAACATCTCCCAGAATGGCTGTATTTACTGGTCTTTCAGTTTCATAGAATATGATACAGTGAAATGGAGGAGTGAGAATATAATGAAGGAATTAAAAGGAAAAATAGAAGATTATACTCGGTTTGGACAAATGCTTCTCGCTGTAAGTACATTGTTAATGGTTGGCTTATTGATTCCGAGTGGAGCAAAAGAGACAATCCAATTTTTTGTTATGATGGGGAGCATCGTTATATTTTTAAGCTTATCGTTCTTTTTCTTTCAGCGTGTGAAAGTGATGCGTGACCAGCTAGAGGAAAATGAATGTGAATAATATTGTTAACTAGAGCGCAGCGAAAAGAAAAAATCTTTTTGTCGCGCTTTTTGTTTTTTTGTAGGAAAATATATGCGTTTCGTGTTGACAATGATAATCCTTATCAATTAAAGTAGAATAGTAGTTAATGATTATCATTATCAATTAGAGGTGAAGGAATGAAAAAATCTATTACGCTATTTACAGCGATTTTATCTATTTTTTTCTTGTTAATAGGTTGCAGTGCCAAAGGGGACGAAAAAGCGTCTGCAACCAAAACAGAAAAAGGAAAAGAGAAAATCGAAATTACCGACCTATCAGGAAGAAAGGTAACATTCGATAAAGTGCCAGAAAGTTTTGCAACATTAAGTATGGGGGACATGGATATTATTCATGCTTTAGGTGGAAAAATAGTAGGTCGCCCGGATACGAAATTAACTCTTCCAGATGAGCTAAAGAAAGCACAAGTAATTGGGAATGCACATCAACCGAATTTTGAGCAAATTGCTAGTTTAAAGCCCGATGTACTTGTTGCTAACAATGGATTCCAAAAGAATGTGCCAACGGTTGAAGGACAAGGAACGCAAGTTATCATTTCTTCTGCGAATTCTGTACAAGATATTCAAAAAAATATTGAATTATATGGAACGGTAATGAAGAAAGAAGATAAAGCAAAAGAAATTAATCAAAAAATGAATGATCAAATGAAGAAATATGAGAAAAAGAGCGATGCGAAAGCATTGCTAGTGTATGGCGCACCAGGAACTTATTTAGCGGCATTACCAACATCTTTATCAGGTGATATTTTAGAAAAAACAGGCGGAAAAAATATTGCTTCTGATTTTCCAGAAACGAAAGAATATCCGCAATATGCACAGCTAAGTGTAGAACGTATTATTGAGGCGAATCCAGATGTGATTTATTTAATTACACACGGAGATCCAAAAAGTGTGAAAAAAGCATTCGAAGGCGAAATGATGAAAAATGAAGCGTGGAAAAATTTAGAGGCAGTAAAACAAAACCGCGTAGTTATTTTGCCACCTGATTTATTTGGATCTAATCCTGGTACAAAAGTTACAGAAGCAATGGACTTTATGTATAAAAGTATACAAGATGTAAGGAAATGATACTATGGAAAGTAGTGAAGTAGTAAGAGAAAAGGAACATCCTTTTGCGAAAAAAAGATGGATAATAGCAGTTACTTTAGTTGTATTAACAATCCTAGGTCTCTTTTACGGTCTTTTCGCAGGAAGTTTATCCTTTTCTGTACGAGATATTCTAACGGGTATACAAGATGAAGGTTCGACAGTTCATCGAATTGTATGGGATCTTCGCATACCGAGAGTGCTCATTGGGTTTATAGTAGGAACATGTTTAGCTGCATCTGGTACACTGCTACAAGGAGTTATGAGAAACCCTCTTGCAGATCCTGGTATTATCGGAGTTTCATCTGGGGCAGGCCTTGTAGCAATTGTCATCATGATTTTATTCCCACAGCATCTAGCTTTTTTACCACTAGGGGCGTTTTTAGGATCTTTCATAACAGCGATGGTTATTTATGCTTTATCATGGCAAAAAGGGGCACCACCTTCAAAAATCGTCTTAGTAGGGGTGTCGATCAATGCATTAATTGGTGCAGCAACGTCAGCATTAATGTTATTACATAGTGACAAAGTACAATCGGTGTTACCGTGGCTAGCGGGTGGTATTGGTGGTGTAAGTTGGGCACATTTAAATATGATTATTTATTATGCAATATTCGCCATTATATTAGCTTTCTTTGGTATTAAGCATATTCGAGTGTTAATGCTTGGAGATGAAATGGCAAAGTTATTAGGACATAACGTGGAAAAAAGTCGGTTTTATTTAATCGTAGTAAGTACATTATTAGCTGGAATTGCAGTAAGTGTGTCTGGTCTTATTGGATTTGTCGGTCTTGTCGTACCACATATGCTACGTTTATTAGTTGGAAATGATTATAGATATTTGCTACCTTTATCATGCCTTGGCGGCGGGGTATTACTTGTTTTTGCGGATGCAATAGCTCGAAGTTGGTTTGACCCAATCGAATTGCCTGTTGGTATTTTACTGTCCTTCTTAGGTGGTCCGTTCTTCTTATATTTAATTCATAGAGGAGGAAAACAAAGTGATTTCCGTTAACAAAGTGTTTTACGCACACTCTGAAAGATTTCAAATGCAAAATATGAATGTACATATTAAGGCTGGAGAAATCGTTAGTTTAATTGGTCCGAATGGATCGGGAAAATCTACTTTGCTTCGTTTAATAGCAAGGCTACTGAAACAAAGCGAAGGGGACATCATTTTAGATGGGAAAAATATTCATATGATGAAGAGTGCTGATGTAGCGAAGCAATTAGCAATGTTACCACAAATGCATGATCATCAATTAGATTTAACAGTGAAAGAACTAATTGAGTTCGGAAGAGGTCCACATAAATCATGGAGTAGCCACTTAAATAAAGAAGATGAAGAAATTGTTGATTGGGCATTGTCTGTTACAAATCTTGAAGGGTATGAATATCGTCTTTTACATTCTTTATCAGGAGGGGAACGGCAACGTGCTTGGATTGCGATGACGCTAGCGCAACGTACAAATGTCTTATTATTGGATGAACCAACAACCTTTTTAGATATCGTTCACCAGTTGGAAGTAATGGAACTTGTGAAACGATTAAATGAGGAGTTTGGAATGACAATTATAATGGTTTTACATGACATTAACCAAGCTGCTCAATATAGCGATCGTTTACTTGTATTAAAGCGAGGAAAAATTCAGTATGATGGTATACCAGAAGAAGTACTATGCCATGAAATGTTTCAACATGTATTTGGCATAGATGTAGATATTTTTCAGGGAAGTGACAAGCCTTTTTTTACACCGAAACGAATTTCTAAAAGGGGAGAAGAGCGATGCAAACAGAAGAGCGTATTACCATTGAATTAGTAAGAGAATTTGTTATGGCAGCTCACGGGGATTTAGAGAAAGTACAAGAGCTATTGGTTGAATCACCAAGCTTACTTCACGCCTCTTATAATTGGGGTGGATCAGATTGGGAAAGTGCGTTAGGCGCATCGGCACATGTAGGTCGTAAAGATATTGCTCTTTATTTACTAGAAAAGGGTGCTCGGATGGATATTTTTGCAGCAGCTATGCTTGGTGAATTAGAAGTTGTACAAGCTATTTTAGTAGCTCAACCAGAAGCATTGCGCGCATCTGGTCCTCATGGTATTTCTCTTCTTCAACATGCACGAATGGGTGGAGAGAAATCTAAGCGTGTATATGATTATTTAGCAATACTATCTTAATGAACGAAGGAAGTTCTTATGTGCGGTAAACTTTTCACTTGAAACAATTGGAAAGTTTACCGCCCGTTAGAACGGGATAAGTATCTAGTATATTTGAAAATCCTACACCCCCCTCAATTGTAGTTTTCTTTATGCTAGTTATGATATGGATGCAGTGGACAATATTTGTCTACTGCTTTTTTTGTTTCTATAAGATTGAATATTCTGTGTTATGTGGTTGATTCATTTATAATAAATGGTAACACTTATTGTGCATACAAAATATGATTGTGAAATTAAGAAGAAATTAGTAGAAAGGAGTGAAGGAATGTTTCATACAGACCGTTTACAAATTCGTAAATATACAATGGATGATTTACAGTTCTACGCTTCACTATGGGGAAACGAAAAAGTAATGCGCTATATTGGAAATGGGAATTTAAAAACATATATGCAATGTAAAAAAAGTTTGGAAGAGTGGGTAATTCCTAGCTATAAAAACGGCCTCGGTTTATTTATATTAATTGAAAAGGAAACGGGGATACGGATTGGTCATGCAGGATTAGTAAAGCAGCAGATAGATGGAAAAGAGGAAATTGAAATTGGTTATTGGTTATTACCTCAGTATTGGGGAAAAGGCTATGCGAGAGAAGCAGCGGCAGCATTTCGAGACTATGGCTTCCAAGCGTTACGAATGAATAAATTGATTTCTCTTATTAATCCGGACCACCCCGCCTCAATCTTTGTTGCTAGAAAAACGGGGCTTAGTTATGAGAAAACAACTTCATTTCATGGGATGGATGTTCTCGTTTATTCCATTAGGCGCGTTGGATGAAAAAAGGTTAATTGCATTTTTTGAAGAATGGTATATAAAAATAAAGGGGGGATTACATGTACATTTATCATAATGGACTTATTATTCGTGAGGGGACGAATGGTGTACCTGCATATGCAATTAAGACTTTATTCGAAGATGCCGGTTGGAGCAATGATAATATCCCTTCTTGGCAAATTGAAAAATTCACGATAGCATTTGAAAATTCAACATGGGCATTCACAATTTGGGATGAAGAAGAGATGATTGCCATGGTTAGAGTCATTTCTGATGGAATCATGGTCGCGAACATAGTAAATTTAGTTGTGAAATGTGAATATAGAGGGAAGGGATTAGGTAAGAAACTTGTCGCTCTTTGTTTGCAAAAGCTACCACATGGTGACTGGTTTGCACATACTTCTGCGAACAATTTTGATTTTTATAGAAGCTGTGGATTTGAAGTTAGAGAGCTATCGAGAAATGGAACATGTGCGTATTATGGATATCAAGTCGCGAAAAGAGATGGTCACCGATAAATGAATGAAAAGTAAAAGTTTAGCGAGGTAATTTTGAGGATTTGATAATAGAGAATGGATTGAGGCACATTTTATGATAAAATAAAAGAAAATTCTGTTTATTATTAGGGGGATAAAAATGAGTATAAAAGTTGGGGATGTATTTAAATATGAAAGAAGATTTACTGAGGAAGAGGTGTTTGAATTTGCAAATATTACCGGAGATAAAGGTAGACACCATGTGGAATATGATGAAAATGGAAGATTAATGGTCCATGGTTTATTGACTGCTAGCATTGGAACGAAAGTAGGCGAAGAATTACATTACATAGCAAGAGAATTAGTAAGTGAGTTTATTAGACCAGTTTTCACAGGAGATACAATCACTTGTGAATTAACTTTAACAAATGTTGAGCAAATGGAAGGCTATAAAAAAGTTTCAATCGAGTCAGTTTATCGCAATCAACACGAAAAGACTGTACTAGTGGGGACAAGTTATGGAATTATAAGGGGATAAAAAAGAAGCCTGTTTAGCAGGCTTCTTTTTTATTATTTAGTAAACACGTTTTCGATTTTCCGCATAACTAGAGATGAGTAGTAATGCAGTTTCTTCTCCTATATTACGAACAATATGAGGAACGCATGCATTCCATGAGAAAGAATCACCTTCTTCTACAATTGCAATATCTTCACCGTGCTGAACTTCTAGTTTTCCGCGTAATACAAGGTGACATTCTTCCCCTTCATGGGCATTTGGTGAGTTTTCTTTCGGGAATCCAGTAGGGATTTCTACTAAAGATAGGCGAAGGCCCCCTTGCTCCGCAACATGTTCAATTCTTTGCTCATCTTTGCCGTATACACTGTATTTCCGTTCTTCTTTTTTGACAATTTTTAATCGATCTTTTTGCTCTAACAATAAATAGGGAAGGGGAACGTTTAAAAAATTGGAGATCGTTTCTAAAGTTGAGATAGATGGTGATGTTTTATTATTTTCAACCTGACTCATAAATCCTTTAGAAAGACCTGTTCCCTCACAAATTTGTGCGATTGTTATGCCTCTACGTTGACGAATTTCACGTATTGCAGAACCAATATTCATAAAATCAAGCTCCTTTTTGTAAACAACTATTTGTATCATAGCAAAAAAAATATATTTTTTCCCAGTGGAAATGAATTGACGAATAAAAAAAATTAGTGTATGTTTTGTAATGTGAATAAAAGTTTTGTATAAGAAAACTATAAAGGAGAGAAAGAAATGAATCAACATATTGGTAACTTAATTATTCGTATCGTGTTAGGGGTAACATTCTTCATGCACGGTTTAACAAAATTCCAATCAGGAATTGACAATATTGCAGGGTGGTTTACAAGCATTGGTTTACCAGGAGGACTTGCATACGGTGTAGCAACATTTGAATTAGTTGGAGGCCTATTATTAATTCTAGGTTTAGGTGTAAGATATATTGGATTATTATTTGCACTTGTTATGGTTGGAGCAATCGTAAAAGTGAAATGGTCAGCTGGTTTATTGGGAGATGGAAAAAATCCTGGTTTCGAATTAGAACTTGCATTATTAGCAATGGGTGCATACTTATTTGTTGCAAAAGCTGATGGTTTTGTAGATAATTTCTTAAAAGAAAAAATGTCAAAGAAGAACTAATTTAAATGGGGGGCTAACAAGATGAGTTTTCAACTTCATCCCGATACAACACTGGATGTTGTTCATTTATACGTATCTAATGTAAAGAAATCACTAGA
The DNA here is from genome assembly GCF_050172015.1 of Bacillus sp. GMa5/1. Classification (NCBI taxonomy): domain Bacteria; kingdom Bacillati; phylum Bacillota; class Bacilli; order Caryophanales; family Bacillaceae; genus Bacillus; species Bacillus sp. GMa5/1. The sequence goes on from NZ_JBNLYC010000007.1 coordinate 63,959, forward strand.
GTTTTATACGGAAGTACTAAGTATGAAGGTGCTAAAAGAAGAAAAAGCAGTCGTTACATTTGGGAATGAAAATGATGAACCACTTCTTATCATTGAAGAAAAGAAAGAAGCTTTTCCGAAGCAAAGAGGAAGAACAGGGTTATATCATTACGCAATTTTATTACCAAGTAGGCAGGATTTAGCGAATGTTCTTCGTCATCTTGTAGAAATGGTATATCCACTACATGGCGGGGCCGATCATTACTTTAGTGAAGCTCTTTATTTAGCTGATCCAGATGGAAACGGGATTGAAATTTATCATGATCGACAAAAAGAAGTTTGGCGTGATGAGAATGGAGAGCTCCCATTTGTTAGTAACCCGTTAGCTGGTGAAGAATTATTGCAGCAAGGAAGTACATGGAGTGGATTTCCAGCTGGTACTGTGATGGGGCATATTCATTTCCATGTAGCTGATTTAGAGGAAGCGAAACGTTTCTATGTTGATGGTCTTGGTTTTGAAGTAACAATCCCAGCTCGTAATGGAGCGTTGTTCGTATCAGCAGGTGGCTATCATCACCATATCGGTTTAAATACATGGCAAGGTGAAGGGGTACCACCGCAAATGCCAGGTTCTGTTGGTTTGAAATATTTCACAATTGTATTAGCGGATGAAAAACAAAAAGAGCAAGTATGTGAAAGCTTAAAAAATATTGGTAAGATTGCTACGTACAAAGATGGAATATTACAAGTCGAGGATCCATTTGGACATTGTATCCATTTCCAAATAAAAGGAGAAGCCTAAAAAGGCTTCTCTTTTTTATTTTCTTATAATTGCATTTTCGTTTTGTAAAAATAGTTCATCAAATTGTTTTGCAAGCTCAAAATCTAGTTTCGTTAAACCTTTTGCATTCCAAGATGACAAAGTAATAATAACTGCTTTATACTGGATAAGGATAAATGGATGGTGATTATGTTCTTCTGATAGTTTGGCGGCTTCAGAGACAAATTCGACTCCTTTTAAGTAGTCGGAAAACATATATTTTCGTTCAATCCATTTCTCATCTTTTACCATCCATTTATCTACCTTCAATAATTCCTCGTGAACTTCTTCTTCAGTTAATCTTAGCATCATTTTTCACATCCTTTATTGGAAGTAACGCAAGACCATTGTTAATAAGGCGTGTTACAGCTTCGTCAGTTGTGAAAGTAGAAAGTTGATGTAGTAATGCTGCAGATGTTTCATGCCCTTTGTTATGCTCTAAAAGTAACTCTAATACTTCAAGGCGCAGCAACCATTCTTTCGCATAAAATTTATTTAATACTTCTTGGATTGCTACTAATTGATCGATATGCGCGTCGTGTAAAATCCCCTCACTTCGAATATCTCGAACTGTTTGATACATACGCTCGAGTTCATTCAGTACAAGCGGAGCAGGAATTTCTTGAACTTCTTCATCCATTGGGAAAAATGCTGCTGCATCTGCGGCACCTGGGAATACTGAAGTGATTTGTGAGCCAACAGCCATATCAAATGCGCCCCATGAAGCATCAAATAAAACGCGGGCGTTATAAGTAACTGTGCAATCGATAAAGGAAATAAGAGCAATTTTCTTATCATTTTTCACAATATCTGTTACTGTTCCTTTTACATGAATACCACTTGCAAAAGTAAACTCAGCGATAGTTCCAATTTTAATTCCTAATGATTGTAGTTGTTCGTCTGTACAATTTTCTAATGCAATATTTTCAGTAAGTAATCCAATCGGTGTTCCAAATCCGTCACTGTGTACAGAAGTAGAATGATTCGCTAACTGTTTATTATGAAGCGCTAATGCCGTTGGCGAATTTGTTCGCATGTAAATTAATTCACCTGCATCGTTTTCAATTGTCTCGCTAAATGTACCTGTAATTTGTAATCCACTATTTAGCTCAGCTGTTGCATAGTTCTCAGAGCGAATTGCTTTTTCTAAACCTTCTTTTCCACCTGTTTTAAAGGCCATTGTTTTAGAAAATGTTTCAAGCGCATCTGTTAATTCTTCAAAGGATTCACAAACAAATAGTTGTGGTTGCATTTTTGTTACGTCATAAGTTGTCCCTGTACATGCTTCGATAGAAAATGGAACCTTTTCTACAGCGTCTGTTAAGCAATGTTTGCTTTCGCCAACAGAAGAAAGGAGACCAGCACCATATATCTTTGGATCATCTATATTTCCGATCAATCCATATTCTACTGTCCACCAGAAAAGACGTGAAATTTGTTCAGCTTCCGATAAACCAGAAACTAACTTTTGTTTTTCAATTACAGCATTTTCAGCAGCCTTAACTTCATCAGGAGTAGAAGTAGGGCTTTCTTTTACTATCGTTAATGTACGAACAGCTTCAAATGCATCATGTTCTTCTTTTGTAGAGAAAGCTTTTGCACCAATTTGCCCAAAACGTTTCACATATTTTGCATATGTAGGATCAAGTAAAATCGGTGCGTGTCCTGCGGCTTCATGTACGATATCTGGAGCTGGTGTGTACTCGATATTTTCTACTTTCCGGATATCTGTTGCAATCGGTAGTAATCCGTGTCCTTGAAAATCGAAGAATGCTACGCCAGGAATAAGTCCGTCAATTGTTACAGCGCCCCAGCCGCTTGGTGCCAAACACTCATTCATTTCTTCTACTTTTGGAATTGCATCTATATTAATACCAGATGATTGTAGTCCGTTCACATAGGCTGGATGAGCAACGTCTTTTAAGAAGCTATGATTTTGTCTCATAATGTAACGCCACACAGCGTGATTCACCGGTGTGTATTGATCATAATGTTGTGTGGATACAAATGGTTTTAAATGCGATGGAATTTCTGTTTTCTTTGTCATTTAGACATCCTCCTTTTTTTCAATAAAATTGAATATCGATTTCGTATAGCTTGTATCACCCCCTTTCATTTTTTGTAAGCGCTTATAAAATTTTATCATAAGATTCGGAATTATTTAACATATGTTTCTGTGATAAATAGAAAAAGCCCCTATCGGAAAATCCGATAGGGGCGAAAGAATCGCGGTACCACCCTATTTGTAAGTGAAAATATACTTACATCTCAATTAATGATAACGGAAAAATTCCGTCTTTTCCTTCATGCATAAAAGCACTACGAAAAAGAAGCTCCAGAATTGTAATTCATACTTATATATGTGCTAATTTCCACCGACCATTAGCTCTCTGTAACAGGGATATAAGATACTACTGCGATTCTTTCAACGCGTATATATGAAATTGTGTAAGAGGATGGATGCAAAAAAGTCCCTATCGGAAAATCCGATAGGGACGATAAAAATCGCGGTACCACCCTATTTGTAAACAACTAATTGTTTACCACTCACTTTACGATAACGGAAAGATCCGTCTTTCTCTTCATGCATAAAAAGCATTACGGGAAAGAAGCTCCAGAATTGTAATTCACGCTTGTATATGTACTGATTCGCACCAACCATCAGTTCTCTGGGACAGTGATATAAGTCGCTACTAGCATTCCTTCAAAGCCGATATATAATTCGTTAAACTAAACTATGTTTTGTATTATAAAACTATATTAAAAAAATTGTCAACAAAAATTTTTTATCCCGTGTTAATGAGCAGTAAAATTCCTACCTCAAAATTCGGTGGGAGAATAACTGCCCGTAACCCCCGATTGGTGAAGGCTAATAATCAGTGGGGATGAACAAAATCTCTACTGATTAAGGCTTCACTTTATTTCACTTCTAAATTAACAGTTAAATTAGAGGTATTGCCAGCTGCATCAGTTGCTACAATGTGAATAGTATTTTTTTCTTCGTGTAATTGAGTGCGATCGAAATAAATGTCATAGCTTTTCTCCCAAGGGTTCAGGAATGCCTGTTCCCATACACCATTTCCGTTAATTTCATATTGCATTCTCACTGGAATACCGGGTGCTATCCAACCAGATTCTGACATCCAATCTAGTAGAATATCATCAACTTTTCCTCTAATTACGAGATTTTCTTGGTCAACTTCGTGTGTTAACTTAGGTGCAGTTCGATCAAGAAATACAGCAGCTATTTGTTTTGTTTCTCCACCAGAATTAGAAGCAACTGCTTCGATTTGATATAGCCCGTCAGCTAAAGGAGTGCCATCTGCTTTTGTACCATTCCATTTGAAAGGTTTGTATCCAGGAGTTGCATTTTTAGCTTGATGGATAATCCCTTGATACGTTACACGTTCTTTCGTAACTAAATTTGCATGTAATGTTACATCATCCACAGGCGCAACTAAATAGTAGTTGATGAGATTATCATCTAGTACGTGGTCGCCACTTGGGCTAAAAGTAGAATTAATAATTTCAAGTCCATCGATACGTTTATAATCTTTAGGATCGATACTAAATGTGAATGGAATTCGAATTTCTTCTTTTGCCCCTTGTTCTTTTACATATACATTTCCAGTATACACACCTTGTGGTAGTGAGCTATCTACCGTGATAGTAAATGGTTTTTCGGTACTACTATTCGGTTGTATGCTAATCGATGAAGGGACAGAAGCTTTTACTTTTGTTTTTGTGTTGGCATCTAGTAATTCCACACGAGTTGAAAAACTTTTCTTTTTACTAGAAAGGTTTTGTAATGTAACATTTTGCGTCAGTTTTACTTTTCCGCTATTTGGCTTAATAAGACCAAAGCTGACATTGTTAGGTTTTACTAATACATTTGTTTGAGCTGCTTTCGGAATGTTAATTAAACCAGATCCTTGTGCCATAACAGGGTATGTATTTTCATTGACATCATGTAATGTTTTTGCATTGTTAGCAAGAGCCGCTTTCAATTGTTCTGTCGTCCAATCCGGATGCATTTGACGCAAGAGGGCAACCGCTCCAGCTACTTGCGGAGCAGCCATACTTGTTCCGTTATGCGATTCATAGCCGCCTCGCGGTACTGTACTAGTAATTTGTACTCCAGGTGCAACAACATCAGGCTTTATTAGCCAACTTCCTTGTGATGGTCCTCTTGAACTAAAGTTACCGATAAGTTCTGTTTGCTTTGGTTGTCCAATTTTTATATTTTTCTTTCGTTTTGTGATTAAAGTTTTTAATTCTTCCCCATTTGTATTTGATAATTGCATTACTGGGATAGCCAGATGTTCACGTGAAAAATATTCCGGCATCATATTAATTTCTTTTTCGTTAGAGATTAATAACACACCAAGTGCCCCAGCTTGCTTCGCTTGTTCTGCTTTTACTAATGTACTAGAAGTACCTTGTAAAATAAGTGCGAATTTCCCTTTCACATCTTGTTTTGCATAATCACTTGGATTGCCATAACCAACATATACAAGAGGGGAATCATTTCCTATTGGAAAATCGGATTTTGATAACGGTAACCCTTGATATGTTTTGCTGGAACCAGCTACTTGGAATGTTGGAAACGGGATAGAAACCGTAGATGCTCCAACAGAAATGACACTACTTGCGTTACCGGGAGCATCAACAGACCAAGGTTTTGGTCCGTCATTTCCATTTGAAACGACAGTAGTAACACCAAGTTTCGCTGCTCGTTCTAACGTTAATGTTACAGGCTGATCAGGTACATTTAAATCTTGCCCAAGGGAGAGGTTTAACACATCCGCACCATCTTGAATCGCTCGCTCAATCCCTTGGATAATATCATCTGTTGTACCAGTTCCACCGTCATTCATTACACGATAGGCTAGAATAGAAGCGTTTGGAGCAACGCCTTTAATTTTTCCATTACCCGCAATAATTCCAGCTACATGAGTACCATGTACGTTACCATCCATTGGATCGCTATCTTCATCAACCGTGTCATATCCACCGATATAATTTGCCTTTAAGTCAGGGTGTGTATAGTCTACGCCAGAGTCGATAATGGCTACTTTCATGCCTTTTCCATCAAGCGGTTTGCTAGATGGATCTTTTAAATTCCACGCTTCAGGTGCACCAATTGTCGGTCCACCGATATTTGGTGCTTCTTCGTTAGTAGTACTTTTTGATGTTTCATGCAATTTATATGTTAAGTTCGGATAGACTGCTTTTACTTCAGGTAAAGAGGCAAGAGAGGTAATTTGATCTCCAGGAACTGAAATAGAGAATCCGGAAAATAACGTATTATACACTTCTTTAATTTTTGCACCAGGTGCTTTTTCTTTTATTTTCTTAGTCGTATCTTCTTGTGCTTTTTTTAGCTCAGCATGATAAGACTGAGCATTACTATTTTGTAAATCTGGAGCATGCTGAATATTACTTTGAGCAGCGAGAGGTGCATGTTGCAATTCTACAATTACTGATATTTCTTTTGTTGTTTTCGTTTCAACATTTTGAGCAATTTTATGTTCTCCCCACTGTTCAATCGTTGTTTTTAATTGTGGACTAAATTGCTTCTCCTTTTGTAGTGATTCAGCATGAGCGCTTAAAGCTCCAAAACTAGAAAAGACAAGCGCCATGCTTAATAGTGTAGATGTAGTTTTTTTCATTGATACTCCCCCTAATAAAAAAGTGCCAATATTCAGAAATTAAATCTTACATTTTAGTTATAACTTATAAATATAAATGTTGGCTAAACTATACTTTCGACATAATTCATACCAATCCTCTATGAATTGAAAATTTCTTGGGAAATTTTTTCTGATTATGTCGAATCGATATTTTTCACATATTGTAGGAAGAAAGTGAGGAATGCTATGAGGGAAATGGAGTGATGGTATGAAAAGGCTAATAGTAAGTGGTAGTGTAGTGTTGTTTATGTTTTTGTGTTCTATCACTATTACTAGCGCAGAAAATAATAGTGTGAAAGTTGCTTTTATTCGTCATCATAACCTTTGGATTAAAGTTGAGGGGAAAGAAAAACAACTTACAAAAGGAGAGAACATAATAGGGCCAAAGTGGTCACATGATGGAGAATGGCTGGCATATGTAAAAGGGAAGAAACAAAATATTCTTGAGTTATATCGGCTGAAAGATGGAAAGAAAGTTACGCCGTTTCACTCAGAAGCATCGAATTATCAATGGTCACCAACAGAAAATATAATTGCATTTATATTTACAGGTACATTAAATACATTTGATGTAGAAAAAAAGAATGCAGATTTTGAAAATGTATCGGCTGGTGTAGGGGATTATGCATGGTACCCCGATGGAAAGAACTTTCTTGTATCCTCTGAAGCGCACTTACTTCCAACAGGATGGACAGGGGCTCAGCTATATGAAGTGCAAAAAGATGCACATATGAATCCTCACAAAATGAAGCATTTGTATGCATTGCCAAATGAACATGATGATTTCCTAGCGCTAGTAGCAAGTGGCTTTAAGTGGTCACCAGATCAAAAGTGGATTTCATTTTTAGCAGTACCGACAGCTTCATGGTCAGCTGATAGTAATACGCTTTGCTTAGTTCGTGCAGATGGCAGTCGGTTTGAAAAAGTAGATCAAATGTTACTAAACGCACAATGGTTTCAATGGGCACCATCAAAAAATATATTAGCTTATATTGAAGGGAGCGGAAGAGTTGCATTAGAAAATAAGCATTTAAAAGTAAAGGAATTGCCAGCACTTCAGCAGAACATATTTACGCCGAAAGGATATGTTGATTGGGATTTTGTATGGAAGAACGATAGAGTAATTATCGTTTCACGAGCAAAGGAGGCAGGGATAGAAACTCCACCAGAAAAAAGGCCACTACCATCTTTGTATGAGGTCGATAGTACAAGTAATGCACAGCATCAAATCACAAAGAAAAAGAACAAGCAAGGGGATTACCACCCGATCTTCATGAAGAAGAGTAATCAATTAATTTGGATACGTTCAGACCGTAAGAAAGCGGATGTATGGCTTGCTCATAAAGATGGGAAACAGGAAAAGAAGTGGATTGAAAATATAGATGTACCAGCGTGGTATTATGAGAAATGGAATTGGGAAAATGTCATCTCGGTGAAATAACAATAAAAAACTGCCTAAAAGATCATTTTAGGCAGTTTTTTATTGTTATTTATGCGTTTTATTTGGCTTTTTTTTCGCTGGGTTTCCGTTCCCTTGGCGCTTTCTATTTTGTTCATCTTTTGCTTGTTTTTCATGTAGTGTATCTAAAAATTCATTCGAGTTACTCATTTTTCTATCGCTCCTTTCATTTCGTCCTAATTACTATAACCATTTAGGAGGATAATCATGAGTTAGAAGTTAGGCACTTAATTTTCTTCGATAATGTAAGTAAAATATTCCATACATAACAAATAGCATGAGTAAAACTTGTAACTCTACATTTTCCTTTAAAATAGCTGCGATAGGGTCTGGTAAGTACGGTGATTTATCGTTTGTGCTTAAACCTAACCATTTATTTAAGAGGCTAATGGTACAAAACATAAAAACACCGGACCAGCTTGCCGTAATTGCTTTTTGTTTAATTTTTGTTTCACGTTCATCATCTGTAATCCAGGGATTAGCAGTTTGATCACTACTAAAGAAGCCGTTTATATATCCCCATACAATCATTCCAATAAAGACAATTATCCATTTCATATATGTAATTCTCCTTTCGGTGTAAAAAGTATTTTACATGTAATATTGTAATATTTTATAAATATTAGTGTCAAATGTTTTTTACATATCGGTTTTTATACAGCAGGAATAAAGAATGCAATAGGGAAGAAATATGTGTGAGGATTTTATAGTAAGAGGAGGCTGAATATGAAAATCGTTTTTGTTCGGCATGGTGAAGGTGAACATACAACGGATTTACCAGAAAGTCGTTTTAACTAGATCAGATTTTTTGAAAGAAACGGGCATATATGAAATGGATTTATCCCATAAAATTCTGATTGATAAGGGCTGATTATAGGATGGGGGTTGTATGTTGAATATTGCATTAGTAGTTGGTTTTAATTCGGATTTAGAAGCGCAATCAATTCGAGCATCTCTTGAATATTTTGGTGCAAGGGTTGTGACATATTGGATTGGTAGACCGAAAGATTTTGTGGAAGTTCTTTCTGGAAAGAACTTATTTAACAATATTAATTATATTATTTTTTGCTTTCATGGTGAAGAAGGGAAGTTTGTCATAGAAGAGTTAGGCGAAGAAGTATATGAACAAGATGAACCGAGAGGGTATTTTGGTACAGAAGAAATTTATAAATATGCAAAATTGCATAATACACATATTGTAAATAGCGGGTGTACGTTAGGGGAGCAAAATCTAGCAAAATCTTTTTTACATAGTGGTGCGAAATCATATATTGGATCGATTGATTATGTAGATGGAAATGCAGCACTTATGTTTACTATACGCTTATTTTATGGGGTTATTAACCATGGGAAAACGTTAGAAGAAGCGTTTCAAGAAGCGAGTTTAATTGATGAGGAGACATATACATTTCGATTCTATAATTAGTGTGAAACACGTTTATTCTATATTCGAATAAACGTGTTTCACATTTAACTCACATTTTTTTTACGTTTTTTTCAATGAAAATGGTTATCACTTGTGGTATGATATGTTCAAGTTTTTACAGGTAATAAAAGTTACTATATAAACTTTAGTTTTTAATGTTTCATACGCATGTCACAGATTATTCATAATTAACGTTTGAAAAATAAGTAACTAATGTTATTATATTATCTGTAACTAACTTAATTACAACTTTAGGAGGAAGATATGGTTATTCAATTTTTAAGAGAAAACAAAGCAGTTTCTTTTGCATTAGCAGTAATTCGAGTATATCTTGGTTACACATGGTTAATGGCTGGAATCGGTAAACTACAAGGAAAAGGATTCGATGCAACAGGTTATTTGCAAGGGGCAATTGAAAAATCTAAAGGTGCACAACCGGCTGTTCAATCTTGGTGGGCATCATTCTTACAAGAATTTGCAATTCCAAATGTAGATTTGTTTAATACACTTGTAACATGGGGAGAAATTTTAGTCGGAATTGGTTTAATTGTAGGCTGTTTAACAAAAACAGCGGTCTTTTTTGGTCTTGTAATGAACTTTTCCTATATGTTTAGTGGGTCAATTGGTGTGAACCCTGAGATGGTTATCTTATCTATGTTTGTTCTTGTTTCCGGTATGAACGCTGGGAAATTTGGAATGGATGGCTTCGTTATCCCGAAAGTATTAGGATCAAAAACTCCAAAACGCCAAAAGCAAGCTGCTTAATATATGAAAACGGGTATCTCATTTTGAGATACCCGTTTATGTTATTTTTCAACTTTAATCGGATTGTTCTTAAAGAAATCTTTTACATACCCGACAAATTCTTGTGGTTCTTGGCGAAATGGTGCATGATAACCTTTTTCAATAATATGTAAAGTGCTATTTTTTAAGAATTGATGATACGTTTCTCCTTCTTTCCAGGAAACGCTACTATCATTTCTGCCCCATATAATTAAAGTTGGCTGTTTTATTTCATTTGCATTAATTTTAAGACGTCTAGGCCATAATTTCATTTTATTATAATGCTCTTCATCATTACGTTTGAATTTCACTTTGCTTTCATCATAATCTGTAATAGAAGAAACGGCATTTAAATCAGTCGACAATTGTGGTTTTGGTGAGCCTTGTTTATTAACGAATGTATGAGGACCACCTGTAGCATCAGTTAAAATAAGGTGAGTAACTGTTTCAGGATATAAATATGTTAAATTTAGAGAAATTTCTCCCCCCATGGAATGCCCCAGTATTGCGAATGAATCATACCCTAGTTTTTTCATTAATTTATAATACAAATTTGCATGAGTTGGAAAAGAATAATAAAAATCCATTGGCTTAGATGAGCGCCCGAATCCTAAAGCATCTACAGAAATAATTGTATGATCTTTTGCTAAATCGGAGTAAATCTTTTGAAAACCATCTGATGACCCTCCAAAGCCATGAATCATAAGTAAAGGTGGTTTTTCATTACCAATCTTTTTAAAGTAAATGGTTTGACCATCTATTTCTACCATTTTTTCCTCGGTAGCTAGTTTCGCTGTAATTGTATTTTTAACTTGTTTTACTTGTTCTACTGGCTTTTCTGCTGCACTACATCCTACTAATAGTGTAAGAGTAAGACAACCTACCATAAAATAGCTAAATCGCTTCAATTAGGTGTCTCCTTTCTAACATAACGCTGTATCTATCATAGCAAATAGCATATTACGATTTCCAGGAAGTTGGCTACCATTTTTTATCATAAGAGGTGAAAGGAGCGTTTCTTGGAAATTTTCTGTTTGAAGAAATTGACGAAATGTAAATTGTGAGTGTGGAACATCAATTCGTACTATACCCTTCCAACATTCACATATCTTTTTTAATAATTGGATAGCATCTTCTTCTTGCTTGGCGATAAGTGGATTGATACATAATATATTGCCCTTTTGTATGCATAATGAAAAAGCTTCTATACAGTTATTTCTTTCAATTTTAAAAGAGTGTACGGCCCTTGGTAATAGCAAAGAGTAAAGTAGAGAACGATTCATACCAGTTGCAATTTGATCCAGAGAAGTAAGAGATATAAGGTCTTCTTCTTGTACTTGTTGTAAGTGAGAAGGGTACGTCTTAATAGTTTGCTTTTCAAAACGATGAATCGTTGTTGCTGTTTGAAATCCGCATGATGTGTATAGAGGTTCGCCAGCTTTTGTCGCAATAAGTGCAATGGGTTGTTTTGGATGAATTTGTTCCAAGCAATGATTTAGCAACATGCGCCCTATTCCGCGTCCTTGAAAATTAGGGTGAACGATTAACATACCAATGGAAGCAAAGTTACTTGTAAAGGGAAATACTCCTCCAGTCGCAATGAGTTTGCTTTCATGAATGTAACCTACAAGTGTGCCGATAGAAAGATACATTTCGAATTGTTTTTTCATAAAAATCTCATCGTGTAACCATCCAACAGATTTGCAAAGATTAAGTAATTCAAAAATAAAAGACTCATTTAGCTTTACTATTTTCATAAAGGCTCACCGCATTTCTATTTATTTTCATAAAAATAGAGTCAAAATGTAAAAAAAGAGATTTACGTTAAATGAAATCCAACTTGTTTATATTTAAATTGTAAAGGGCGGAATGATTGATACAAAAAGACAAACTTATACAAATTATAACTGATATTTACATAAGTTAACAAAAAATTTACATGCAGCTAATTTTCTCTTAATAGTCTTCCATTAAATTTGATAGTGGGAAATGAATAACCTAATTAGGGGGACAAGACAGTGAAAAAGTTTGTGAAAAAAGCATGGCCATTTGCAGTTGTGGCATCATTAGCAGTTACTTCGGTAGCAACATGGAATTTTACTCGTTCTAGTGAGGTTAATGCAGATGAGAACGGAAGCAATGCAAAGATTAAAAATGTGATCGTATTAATTGGGGATGGTATGGGCCCTTCATATATGACGGCTCACCGTTATATGAAAGATAATCCAAGAACCTTTGAAATGGAATCTACAGAATTTGATAAGCATCTTGTAGGAACACAAAAAACATACCCAGAAGATGAACATGAAAATATTACAGACTCTGCATCGGCAGCAACAGCTATGTCAGCAGGGATTAAAACATATAATGCTGCAATTGCAGTTGATAATGATAAAGCGGAAGTGAAAACAGTTCTTGAGCAAGCGAAAGAAAAAGGGAAATCAACGGGACTCGTTGCAACTTCTGAAATTACACATGCAACACCAGCTGCTTTCGGTGCGCATGACATTAGCCGTAAAAATATGGACGCAATTGCAAATGATTATTTTGATGAGAAAATTAAAGGGAAGCATAAAGTAGATGTTATGCTTGGCGGCGGCGTAAAGAACTTTGTTAGAAAAGATCGTAATCTTACAGAAGAGTTTAAGAAATCTGGTTATAGCTATGTAACGGATCGAGATCAATTGTTAAATGATAAAAATGATCAAATTCTTGGTTTATTTGCACCAGGTGGATTAGATAAAATGATTGACCGCAATGAGAAAACACCTTCATTAGAAGAAATGACTAATGCAGCAATTGAGCGTTTGAACAAAAATAAAAATGGTTTCTTCTTAATGGTGGAAGGAAGTCAAATCGACTGGGCTGGACATGATAATGATATCGTTGGTGCAATGAGTGAAATGGAAGACTTCGAAAAAGCTTTCAAAGCAGCGATTGAGTTTGCGAAAAAAGATAAAAATACGTTAGTTGTTGCAACGGCAGATCACGCTACTGGTGGCTTATCTTTAGGTGCCAATGGCGAGTATAACTTTAAAGTAGATCCAATTAAAGCTGCAAAACGCACACCAGACTTTATGGCAAATGAGATTACAAAAGGTGCAAATGTAGAAGAAACATTGAAAAAGTATATTGATTTACAATTAACTCCAGAAGAAATTCAAGCCGTAAATGATATAGCCCCGTCAAAAGATGTAACAAAGATTGATAATGCAATTGAAGATATTTTCAATAAGCGCTCGGTTACAGGCTGGACAACAGGTGGACATACAGGGGAAGATGTGAACGTGTATGCATTTGGTCCAGGTAAATACTTGTTCTCTGGCGTTCAAGAGAATACAAATATAGCGAAACGTGTCTTTGATATTGTTGGTGGCGGTGATCCGAATAAAGGAAGACGCTAATTAAGAGCGAAAGTGAGGCGGAATGCCTCACTTTTCTTTTTAGGAGTTGGGAATATGGAAAAATTATTTAGAAAATTAAGATTCCTTTTAGTGTTTGTAGTACTACTAGTTGGATGTCAACAAGAAGAGAATAACGTAGAACAAAAATCTACTACTAAAAAAACTGAGGAAAAGGTACAAATAACAAAAGAAGAAGAGAGATCTATTCAAGATGTTATTCATACATTTGTGCGAACGACGAATGAAAAAAATCTTGCAGAACATATGGAGTTATTTTCAAAGAAGATGCCTAGTGCTGAAGACTTAAAAACACAAAAAGAAGCCGCATTTCAAAAGGGAAATAAGAAAATTGAATTGGAACATATAGATATGAAAGTTAGTAAAGTAGGGTATGTTATTGTTGAAACGAAAGAAAAGGAAGTAGACGACAGTATTACTCTTCAAAAGAAAGTACAGTATGCCCTTGGAAAAGAAGAGGATAAATGGAAGATTGAAGAGGTTCGAACAATAGAGAAAAAATAACGTGAAACTTTAATAAGTGTGGAGTCATACTTCCCAAAAATGATAGAAAAAAGGTTCTCATTGGCGAGAACCTTTTTTTATAGTGGTAGCATAATTTGATTTGAACATGCCTCAATATCATCAATATCTTGACGAATTGTGGCCATTTTATTATCCAGATCTTCAGCTTTCATTGCTGCATCATGTAGTTCATCTTTTAAATACTCCGGTATTTTCCCTTCATATTTATAATAAAGTTTGTGTTCTAAACTTGCCCAAAAGTCCATTGCCAGTGTACGTAACTGAATTTCTGCAAATACATCTTTTGTACCAGAATTTAGTGATAAAGGGTATTTAATGATCATGTGTAAACTTTTATATCCGTTTCGTTTTGGGTTAGCGATATAATCTTTTACTTCTATGACTTCCATATCTTCGCGTTTTTGAATGACTTCTTTCAAATGATAGATATCTTCTACGAAGCAACATGTAATACGAATACCAATAATATCTTGTAAATGTGTTTGAGCATTTTCAACTGTTGGTAATAAGTTTTTGCGCTCTAGTTTTTTAATAATACTTTCAGGTTGTTTTAGTCTTGTTTTTATATGTTCAAACGGGTTGTAATCCTCTAGAAATTGAGCTTCCCGGTTCATAATTTCAAATTTAGTTTTTAACTCTTCTAAAGCAAATGTATATGGTAATACAAAAGCTTTCCAGTAGTTAACTGTTGATTGATTATATTCCATTTATATACACACCTTTTCCTATTTGCAAGTGAGGTCGTTATTATACTAAATACCAAATCATATAAGCGCAAGCAGCAAATGATGAGATCATAAAGCGATATTTAGTTTTCATACTTTCAACTCCTTTCGAGTAAGATTTTATATAAATAAACGTGATTGTTAATAAGTTCACTATGTATAGTTTCTATAGTAATAGATTCGTGTGAATTTCGTATGAACTAATTGTTTCAGCTTTTTGTCTTTTTTGCTGTTAATCATAATTATTATTCGGATTTAAAGTGTTTTTATTTGATTTATCTATTCGTATAAATTAATGTATATTTAAATTTACAGTTATCGAGGAGGATATATGGTGAACTTTGAAGAATTAGCAATTGCTAGACGTTCTGCAATGAAATTTATACAAGGTATAGAAATCTCTGATGAGGATTTTAAAAAAATATTTGAGTTAACTAAGCTTTCTCCATCTTGCTATAATTTGCAGCACACACATTATGTTGTAATTCGTGATCAAGAGCGAAAAGAAAGATTAAAAGAATTAGCTTTTGGTCAATATAAAGTATCGAGTGCATCAGCGGTAGTGCTCGTTTGTGGTGATAAAAAAGCATACCAAAATGTTGAAAATATTTACTTCGGTATGAAAGTTTTAAAAATGATTGATGAATGTGAATATGAAGATACAATTAGGCAAACGAAAGGTTTATATGAAGGAAAAGGAGAGCGTTTCATGGAGGATGAAGCGATTAGAAATGCTTCGTTAAGCGCGATGACTTTTATGTACGCAGCTAAATATTATGGCTATGATACATGTCCAATGATTGGTTTCGATGAAAAAGCAGTACAAAGTGAATTGAATATGCCGGAGCATATAGTACCTGTTTTAATGATTACGATAGGAAAAAGTGATACGACTAAAACTCGCCCACGAGGATATCGAAAGCCGATTAGTGAGTTTGTTACATACGAATCGTTTTAATAAAGTGAAACTTTTAATCAGTGGGGGTCTTACTGCCCGTTAATGCGGGAGAAAATTTATTTAACTATAAAAACAAGGGGATTCTAAATGGAATCTTCTTGTTTTTGCAATTGACAAATGGAATGAAGTTTTATAATATATAAATCGTAATCATTACGTTTTAGTTGCGATTTTTGAAAGAAAGGAGAATTAAATATGCGTGTAAATATTACATTAGCTTGTACGGAGTGCGGTGATCGTAATTACATTTCTAAAAAAAATAAACGAAACAATCCAGAACGCATCGAATTAAAAAAATATTGTCCACGATTAAAGCGAGTAACGTTACATCGTGAAACGAAGTAGAAGACTAGAGATATCTCTAGTCTTTTTTTATAGTTCTTTGGTTTTGTTTGTTATAATTACCTTAAATTGTAATAAAGGGAGCGGTATGATGAATCAAAAAGATAAAGAAAGAAAAGAGCAAGTGGCTCATATTATTAATATTCCAGATGAATATAGTCTTGTTGTAGATGATCAAGAAGGGGTTGATGACCCGTATCATCTATTATGGTGGGAGCATAAAGAGGATCAGGAGAGAACGATACAAATTACATTGAATAGACATACTGGTAATTTAATTGAATTTAGGATAGATGATGAAAATCCTTTTTCAAGTGGCAAGGAAGCGATAGAGGAGAAGAAGGCAAGAGAGATTGCAAATGCGTTCTTGAAAAAATATACAAAAGAAGGATATGAATTCTATACATATGTAACGGTTAAGGACGACAGGCGCGGTTGGAAAGAAGTAAATTATATGCAAGAAGTGAATAGCTATCCATTGCCGAATACAGGGTGCGTTGTGCGAGTGCACTCTTCAGGTAATGTTGTGCATTTTCATTACAATGGACAAAAAGCTATAGAGAAAAAACCGTTATGGCCAAGTGAAATTGTTGAGGAGAATATCGTTTTAGAAAATTTGAAAGCTAGACAAGATATGAGACTTGTATTTGTAGATTTAACATACTCTTCATGTGAGTATGAAAGCGGGGAAGAAGTAAAAGGGTACCATCTTGTATATGAACCAGAGCCTAGTCATGCGTTTATTGATGCAAGTACAGGTAAAGATTTATTTGGACCAGATCATTATAAATTGCCTTCGGCTATAGCTGTTGAAAAATCGAAAAAAGGTAACGAACGAGGTGACGTATTCGAATTATTTGACTGGAATAAAGAAGGTTTTACAAAAGTAGATGAGACAGAAAATGATGATGAAATAAGGATGAAATTTGTTCCGAAAGAGGAATTACAAAAACAGAAAGAAGAGAAGGATCCATATTTAATGAATGAATTCTTTAAAAAGCATTTACCGATGTTGAAATATAATAATTTAGTTAGCGTTAAAATTGATAAATTAACCAATGAATTAACTGGTTTTATAAAACTGACAGATGATAAAGAAGTAAAGCAAATACTGTCTAGAGAGGAATGTTTACAAAGAGCACTTCAATTTTTAGAACGAGTTATTCCAGATATCACACAATATCTGCGTCTTTGGGAGGAACGTGAAGAAGCAGAAGATGGGATTGAAAGATTTATCTTTTCTGTATATATAAATGATATTCCGGCAGAGTATAACCAATTTATGATTAACATCAATGCAGAAAATGGTGCTGTTATGCACTACTCGGGGGAGTCTAGCAACTTTATAAAAGAATTGCTCACATATGAAATAACACCAAAAGTAACTAAAGAAAAAGCGTTAGAAATGTACAGAGAGGCTATCCGAGTTAAATTAGAATGGTTTTTAGATCATGATGCAGAGGAAACGAAATACAAACTACTTTACAAACAAACGACAGATGAAAAACATAAAGAACCTTTTAATTGTAGGCGGGAAATTCGTTATATTGATGCCCAAGCGGGGAGAAAGATTTGGAGTAAGTAAAATAAAAAGAGTTATTTTTCAAAGAAAATAACTCTTTTTATTTTTATACTTTGCCTGTTCGTTTTTCAAAAGTAAATGTGATAGGAAGATTGGAATGAGAACTATCACTTTTAAATATTACTTTCCATTCTTTAGTATGGGCTTTAATTTCAAAATTAAGAAGATTCATCGCTCTACGTTTATCTATTTCTAAAATTAAGCCC
>NZ_JBNLYC010000008.1:0-77972 GCF_050172015.1 Bacillus sp. GMa5/1
TATAGTTTCGTATATTTTTTATAATAAGGCGGCGTTTGATGCGACAAATATAATAGAAATTATTCTCATTTTCTTTGTACCCATATTTTTAAATAAAAAATTTTATGTGTTTTTGCTTTCCTCTATTGTAGGAAAATATTTAATTTATTTATTTGTATTAGAGGAAATAAAAGCATTTATGTTCCTTATTATGTGTACACTTATGTTAATAGCTGCATATATCATTTTAAATCGATTTTTACAATATCTTTCAGCCGTAAAGGAAAGTATTGCGATTGCTAGTGAATCACAAAAATTAGCAGTAATCGGAAAAATGGCAGCGACTGTTGGACATGAAATTAAAAATCCACTGGCTTCATTAAAAGGATTTACGCAATTACAACGAGAGAAGCATGAAGAGGATCCTATTTATAAACGTATGATTTTTGAAATAGAAAATATGAATAATATGATAAGTGAGTTGATGGAAGTTGCTACATGCAAACCTTCTATTTATAAGAAACATGATGTAGGAAAAATTGTATTACAAGTAATAACAAGTCTTCGCGGAAAAATGAATGAATTAAACGTGCAGTTTATTTCTAATGTGGAAGAAAAAACAATAGAAGTTGAATGTGATGAACGAAAAATAAGAGGAGTCTTTTTATATACGATAAAAAATGCTTTAGAGGCAATGGAACAAGGTGGCATATTACATTTGCAATTAGAGAATACAGGGAAAGAATATGTAATAATCAGCGTAATCGATAATGGTCATGGTATTAAGCAAGAAAACTTAACCCGTGTTACAGAAGCCTTTTATACAACGAAACAAGATAAAATTGGTCTGGGACTTACGGTAGCGAATCGAATTGTCGCCGAGCACCTTGGTGAGCTGCATATTTCAAGTGAAAGAGATAGTGGAACGAGAATAGACATCATTCTCCCAAGGAAGTGTGGAAATACTGAAATCCAAGTGGAAGAAAAGCTAGGAGTTACCATATGAATAAAGGCTATATATTTAAAAATGAAGAAATAAAGGCATTGAAAGTATTTTTAAGTTTATTTTTTATTATATTTTTTGTGTATGATCTTGCCTATGAATTTATCGTACCTTTAATCGCGGGAGAGCAAGAAGGCGTAGGAAAGTTTGAAGATGGTTTAGGTTTATGGCTTTACTTTTTGACGGTAGTATTGTTTTGCAGTGGAATATACTTTATGAAATGGAAGAATGTTTTTGTGGTAAAGTATATTATTCTAATTGGCTATAATGTATTAGATTGTATCCATAACATTATGATTTATTATGGTAGCGATGCGGAATTCGACGGTGGAAATATAGTAGAAGTATTTTTTATTTTGTTCGCACCAATCTTTGTGAACAAAAGATATTTCTGGTTAGTTCCAGCGATACTTGTCGGGAAGTACGCTCTTACAGGAATCATTATTCAATCTTCTCTCGTTTTAATCCCAATGGCATTATATAGTGTATTTACTATTATATGTTGGATTATATTTTTGAGGGTTCAGTCTTACGTTCGTACGCTTGAGATGATGGACAAAGAAATAAAACAGACAGAAAAACTAGCAGCTGTTGGAAAAATGGCAACGGTTATTGGTTATAAGATTAGAAGACCTTTAGCAAACTTAAAAAAACTTGTGAATAAACAAGCCGACAAGCATCCAGAGGATAAAATTTATAGTGATATTATGAAACAAGAAGTAGATCGGATTCATATAATTGCTACAGAACTTAGTGGATTTGAGAAATCTAAATCACTAGAATCAGAAACTCATAACATACAAGAAATTATCTCTTATGTTATTCGAGTTATGGAAAAGCCTGCTTTAAAACAAGGAGTCCACATACAAGGTATTTATAGTAAAGACTTACCGTCCATTACATGTGATGAAAAACGATTAAAACAGGTCTTTTTTAATTTAATCAAAAATGCAATTGAAGCAATGTCAGTTGGGGGAACAATTACGATTAAAGTTACTGTAAAAGATGGAATCATCGTTCAAGTGAAAGATGAGGGATGTGGTATTCCAAAAGATAAAATTCCAAAGTTAAATGAAGCCTTTTATACAACGAAAGAAACAGGAACTGGTCTAGGTTTAGTAGTTACAGAAAAAATTATTAAAGACCACAATGGTAAAATGAGTTTTGAAAGTGAAGTTGGGGTTGGAACAACGGTTGAGGTTATGTTACCACTGCATTAAATAGAAAAAACATCACTTATTTGGAAGTAATGCTTTTGTGTTCTTCTTAGGTAGACGTTCTAAAAAAGAGGACGATAACGAAAAATAATATATTGATAGTGTAAAAAGAAAATAATGGATGTTTTACTATGAAAAATATATAATGGCTTTGTCTGTTATTTGTTGTAGTTCATTTATATTTCTATTTGTTGACCCGAATCTCGGGTCTTTTTTTTATGAAATGAATTGCTATATGTCAGTGATTAGAAAAATAGAATATATATTCATGCTGTAATACTGGTAGCGCCAGTAAACTCGGTGCTACCAGTAGGTTCGTTTTCCGGCACAACGAAAGCATTTACGTTGGTACAGGTGGTGCTTTCACATTTCTCTATTTTTCTGTGGTCGATTGTATTGTGTATATAAATTTAAAAAATGATAGCGTTAGAGCCACCATTTCTCCTGCGGAAGCAAAATAACATCCACATCAAAATTTTCTTTAAACCACTCATACATCAATGTCTCTTTCACTAAATATTCAGAGGCAGAGTGTGACACACCAATTAGAGACATATTCGTTTCTTTTACATAATCCATAATGAGCGAGTATTTATGTCGGCCGTAATCATTGTCGATATGGCAGTGGATTTCTCCTGTAATATATGCTTCAGCACCTTTTTCTTCTGCTTCCTTCATTAAAGATACAACATCGCCACACCCAGCGATAATTGCGATTTTTTTAATGGAATCATGTCGTTTACCTTCGAAGTCTGTGTAAGGAATCTGGAAGAGTTGTTTTAGATGTTTTTGGAGTGCTTCTGTTGATGTTTCATCTATTTCACAAATAAGGCCAATTGGTTCTTGTTCTGGACCTCCATATGCAAAGTCGTCCACTACAGTAGCGTTTAATGCTTTTGCAATTGAAATACTCGTTCCATGCGTTTGATGAAAATCCATTGGTACGTGACATGTATATATAGAAAGTTGTTTTTCTTTTATTCCTTGCAAATATTTTTCAGGAATTGGTATGAAACCGCGACCGGATCTTCCAAGCGGATCACCACACTCCATTACAAGGGGATGGTGCATAAAGAGTAAATCACCAGGTGTGGATTGTGAAATGAATGTTTCAAGAACGTCATCTGTAGGGAATACAGCTAAAAATACTTTGTTTACATTTTCAGATCCGTGCATCATAAGGCCGTTAAATAAATCTACAAAATTTGCTTCGAAAAATTGTTGCCAAGGAAATTTGATAGGATCATATACGGCTGGGATAAATCGACTAAAGGCACTATCTTTTCCGTATTTTTCAATTTGGAATAAGTGATCGAGTGATTGCTCTATTTTTTTTAAGGCTGGCATGTTTGATAATCCTCCTTAAGATGATTCTTGCTTTATGAGTTGTTTGTATTCTTCGTAGCAAAATAAGAAGCGGATAGGAAACAAATAAAACCTAGGATCCAGCTAATAGAAGGAGAATAGGGAAGTACATGCTGTAATAGCATTCCGCTAGAAATGAAGAAACTACTAAATAGACCTAATAACATGGGATATCGTTGTAGTTTGAACACGGATAGTAAACATCCTTTCTCCTGCATGAACTACTCATAAAAGCTCGATTGCTGAAACTTTATCACATACATTGTATATTAGTCTTAATTTTCTGTATATAACTTTTGAGAAAAATGGTGATACAATATATGAATGATAAGAGAAGAGAAGAGAAGAGAGGATGAAGATTAACATATGTACGTTACTGTAACAGAAGCAGCATATAAAAAGATTATGGATACGATTCCAAGTGAAGCGAAATATATAAAGTTATTTTACGATAATGAGGGTTGCGGTTGTGTCATGAGCGGAATCATCGATTTAGTAGCTGTAGCAGAGAAAGATGAGCGCGATGTGGATATTGAATCAAGCACAATGAACTTTATCGCTGATCGTACAAAACTTGTATTTATGGATGATAAGTTAACTGTTGATTGGCATGAAGGTGGAGGAACTTTTCAGTTAAAGAGCCCGAGCCAGTTTTATAATCCAAATATGAAGTTACACGTTCGAATATAGTAAAGGAAAGGTGATTCCAAAATGTATTTTGGAATCACCTTTTTTATTTTATAAGTCGCTATTATTGTCGATTTTTGTTGATAAGTCGATATATTGAAAAAATCGCTGATATAAATGGAGTTGCGCTGATATATTTGGGAAATCGCCGATATAAATGGAGTTGCGCCGATATATTCAGAAAATCGCCGATATAATTTCATTTACCAAAACGTTTCAAAAGTAAAAAGATTTTTTCACATAATGAAATGTACATGTGATTGAATTTTCTGTATAATCTTCTTTGCGGAGGGGATACGCATGAGAAGATGGGGAATTGAGTTGTTAATTTTAAGTGTTGTTATTATTTGGGGGATTAACTATACAATTGCGAAGTATGGACTTTTAGAATTTACAGCAATTGAGTTTACTGCACTTCGCATGATGGCGGCGGCACCGCTTCTGTTACTCCTTACCTTTTTTATTGAAAAGTCGGTTTATATGGAGCGAAAGGATATACCTAGATTAATTATCGTTAGCATTGTAGGTATTGTACTGTATCAAACGTTATTTATGGAAACTGTCAAATATACATCTGCTACAAATGCCTCTTTACTCATTTCTATTTCACCTATTTTTACAACTGCATTTGCGATTTTCTTGAAACAAGAAAAGTTTTCTTCTCGAAAGTTAATCGGTTCTATGACTGCCTTTGTTGGTGCAGCATTAGTTTTAGTAGCAGGACATTCGCTTACTAGTTCTTTTTATGGCAATGGAATTGGACTTATTACATCAATATGTTGGGGGCTTTATCCTGTTTTAGCAGGACCATTAATTAAAAAATATTCAGCATTACGTGTTACAGCATGGTCTGCATTAGTGGGTGCGATTCCGCTATTAGTGTTAAGTGGTCCACATGTGTTTGTCATGCCATTTCACATTACTCACGGAATGACACTATTTGCTTTACTATATTCTATTTTCTTTGTAACAGTATTTGGTCTAGTAATGTGGTATGTTGGTGTTCAAAAAATTGGGGCGTCACATACGATGGTATATATGTATATAACGCCGCTTGTAGCTGTTTTATTTGCAGCTGTCTGGGCAAATGAATATGTATCGTTTCAACAAATCATCGGTGGAATTATCATTTTTGTCGGTCTATGGTTTGTGAAATCGGAGAAAGTAAAAGTTCATTCTATTGCAGGGGAACCTATATCAAAATAGGAAAACAGATCACCTATGATCTGCTTTCCTATTTTTTTATTTTTGGTAAGAAGATGAGAAATAAGATAGCAGTAATAAGTGGAATTAAGTTTAAAAATGGAATACGGAAGAGTGTAATAAGAATAATACCTGGAAGAAGAACACCGAGGACAGCGTAAAAAATGCTATGGTTTTTCGTGTACCAATACAATGAAAGTCCAATAAGTGCAGGGATAATGAGGTGAATGAGAGCCATTAAAAAATAAATCATTAGACGCCCCCTTTATTTGTGTGTTTATTACATCATATCCGTATGTTCATAGATTGATATCATTTTTTTCATAAATGGACGAAAAAAGTTTGAAAAACCGTCACAAAATATGAGAATATGATGTTTGAAATCTTGTATAATATTATTTCCTAAAAACATTTAAAAAACATAAACATACTGTTTATGTTTTTTTTAATTTGAGTGAAATGGATGTAAGGAATATGAATTTGAAAGAAATTTTTTGTTGGATAGATAAGAACGAATGAAGAGAGGTACAGCATGATTAGTATGTCACTAAGATCATTTAAAATCCAATCGTATTATATACTAGGTATTTTGTTACTAGGTTGGATGTTAACACCTTTTTCGGCACATTTTTTAGGCGCTGGAATTGGGCTTATTGTAAGTATGTATTGCGTTTGGCTTTTAGGGAGAAGAATTGAGAAGCTTGGAGATAGTATTGTAAAGAAGACGAAAGCACCGACACTCGGTATGTTTAACCGTTTTGCAGCTGCCATTTTGGGTGCTATTATTATGTACGAAATTGAGCACCACATGGTTATGTGGGCATTTGCAGTAGGGATTATGGGTGGTTATTTCTTAATCGTTGTTAATTTAGGATACTATAGCATGAAAGATGAGAAAGAACTAACAAAGAGCTAAAAAAGATAAAAGACTTCTTTTTAGATGGAATAGATGATCCAGCCACGGATAGAAGCGGTCAGGGCCTTTTTTGCTCCCATGTGGTGTGAAACCAGAGAGATGTAGCGAGTAGGAATATAATGTATAAATTTGCAGCTGTAATTTTATAATCTAAGTCACAGATGAAGAGATTAGCGCTTCACTTTATATAAGATATAGAAAGAAGCTTACGTTTTCACGTAAGCTTCTTTTTTATGTAAGTGTGTGTAACCGTTAAGCCGCATTGGGTTTTGTCGGTGAGTACGCGAAACTTTACGGTTACACGACACTTATTCATATGAGTAAAGGGTTATTCCAACAGAAAGTTTTAATTTAAGCGATTGGACCGCCTAAGTTAATAATGTCTTCAGATACGCTGTCGAACTTTTTGAAGTTAGCTTTGAATTCATTTGCAAGTTCGATTGCTTTTGCTTTGTAAGCAGCTTTATCAGCCCAAGTTTGTTCAGGCATTAACACTTCGTCAGGTACACCTGGTACGTGAAGTGGAACTTCAAGACCGAAGATGTCATGTTTAGCTGTTTCAGTTTTCGCAAGTTCACCGTTTAATGCAGCTTGAATCATTGCACGAGTGTAACCTAAGTTCATACGTTTACCAACGCCGTATTCGCCACCAGTCCAGCCAGTGTTTACTAAGAATACTTTCGCATCGTGTTTCTCAATTTTTTCACCAAGCATTTCAGCATAGCGAGATGCATCAAGTGGTAAGAATGGTGAACCGAAGCAAGTTGAGAATGTTGCTTGCGGAGATGTAACACCGCGCTCTGTTCCTGCTAGTTTACTAGTGTAACCACTTAAGAAATGATACATAGCTTGTTCTTTTGATAACTTACTGATTGGAGGCAATACGCCAGATGCATCAGCAGTTAAGAAAATGATTGTATTTGGGTGTCCAGCAACACTTGGCAGTACGATATTGTCGATCGCATGCATAGGGTATGCAGCACGAGTATTTTCTGTTAAAGTAGTATCGTTATAGTCTGCGATACGCGTTTGGTCATTAATGATAACGTTTTCTAAAACAGATCCAAATGTGATTGCATCGAAAATTTGTGGTTCTTTCTCGTGAGAAAGGTTTACACATTTCGCGTAGCAACCGCCTTCAATATTGAATACACCGTTATCAGACCAACCGTGCTCATCATCACCAATTAATTTACGGTTTGGATCAGCAGATAATGTTGTTTTACCTGTTCCAGATAAACCGAAGAATAATGCTACATCGCCTTCTTCACCTACGTTTGCAGAACAGTGCATAGAAAGAATATCTTGTTCAGGTAATAAGAAGTTCATAATAGAGAAGATTGATTTTTTCATTTCTCCAGCGTATTCTGTACCACCAATTAATACGATGCGTTTTTCGAATGAAACCATAATGAATGCTTCAGAGTTTGTACCGTCAACAGCTGGATCAGCTTTGAAATTCGGTGCAGAAACAATTGTGAATTCTGATTCATGAGTCGTTAATTCTTCTTCAGTTGGACGAATGAATAATTGATGTACAAATAAATTGTGCCATGCATATTCGTTAATAACTTGAATTGGTAGGCGGTAATTGCGGTCAGCGCCTGCAAATCCTTTGAAGACGAATAACTCTTCTTTTTCTTTTAAGTATTCTAAAACTTTAGTATATAATTTATTAAAATGTTCTTCAGAAATCGGTTGGTTCACAGCTCCCCAAGCAATTTTGTCAGCAACCGATGCTTCTTTCACAATAAATTTATCTTTAGGAGAACGTCCTGTATATTTTCCTGTTGAAGCAGAAACGGCACCAGTAGAAGTTAATTTCCCTTCATTTCGCATTAATACTTTTTCCACTAATTGCGGAACACTTAGTTGAATCTGTGCATTGCTTCCGTTCAATAATTCGTGTAAACCAATTTGGACATTCACAGTACTCATATTTATATACCATCCTTTTCATTTAATGAAATATTTCTCGTAATCCCCAACAAGAGTATAACACAATTATATAAATAATGTATACTATTTATTTCTTTTTGTTTGTGTGAATGCATTATTTCCTTATTAATATTTCATTTCAGGCGTATTGAGAAAAACTTTCAGGAAAATGTGAATATTAATTGACAAATGAATATCATTTCTTTAGTATAGGTTGGGACGGATACTCTCTTATCCCGAGCTGGCGGAGGGACAGGCCCGATGAAGCCCAGCAACCTCACTTGTATTGATAAATGCAGGTGAATAGGTGCTAAAACCTGTGCGAGGCTACAGGTCTCGAACGATAAGAGCGAAGGGCAAAAAGCAGTATGCAAGTAGCAAATTAAACCTTTCCTCTATGTAAAGTAGGAAAGGTTTTTCTGTATGCTTGTGTGGGAGAATAAATGTATGTCGCAGTTTGTGGCAAATTAAGGATGAGTTCCGTACAATATATACAATTACTGTAGGGAGGTTTACCACATGACAAAAAAACGTCATCTGTTCACATCTGAGTCTGTAACTGAAGGACATCCAGATAAAATTTGTGACCAAATTTCTGATTCAATTTTAGATGCGATCTTATCAAAAGACGCAAATGCACGTGTAGCTTGTGAAACAACTGTAACAACTGGTTTAGTATTGGTAGCGGGGGAAATTACGACTTCTACTTACGTAGATATTCCGAAAATCGTTCGTGAAACAATTCAAGGCATTGGTTACACACGCGCAAAATACGGATTCGATGCAGAAACTTGTGCTGTTTTAACATCTATCGATGAGCAGTCTGCTGACATCGCTATGGGTGTTGACCAAGCGCTAGAAGCACGCGAAGGTCAAATGACTGACGCTGAGATTGAGGCAATTGGTGCAGGAGACCAAGGTTTAATGTTTGGTTTTGCATGTAATGAAACACAAGAATTAATGCCACTTCCAATCTCGCTTGCTCACAAATTAGCTCGCCGTTTAACTGAAGTACGTAAAGATGATACATTATCATACTTACGTCCAGATGGAAAAACGCAAGTTACAGTTGAGTATGATGAAAATGGTAAACCAGTACGTGTTGATACTATCGTAATTTCTAC
This sequence comes from Bacillus sp. GMa5/1, assembly GCF_050172015.1. Classification (NCBI taxonomy): domain Bacteria; kingdom Bacillati; phylum Bacillota; class Bacilli; order Caryophanales; family Bacillaceae; genus Bacillus; species Bacillus sp. GMa5/1. The sequence goes on from NZ_JBNLYC010000008.1 coordinate 9,433, forward strand.
ACAACATCACCCAGATGTTACATGGGAAGAAATCGATCGCGACTTAAAAGAGCACGTAATTAAAGCTGTAGTACCAGCAGAATTAATGGATGGAGAAACGAAATTCTTCATTAATCCAACTGGCCGCTTCGTAATTGGTGGACCACAAGGTGATGCTGGTTTAACAGGACGTAAAATCATCGTTGATACTTACGGTGGATACGCTCGCCACGGTGGCGGTGCATTCTCTGGTAAAGATGCAACAAAAGTTGACCGTTCTGCAGCATATGCAGCTCGTTATGTTGCGAAAAACATCGTAGCAGCTGGTCTTGCTGAAAAAGCAGAAGTACAACTTGCATACGCAATCGGTGTAGCACAACCAGTATCAATTTCAGTTGATACATTCGGCACTGGTAAAGTATCTGAAGACGTACTAGTAGAACTAGTTCGTAACAACTTCGATCTTCGCCCGGCTGGTATTATTAAAATGTTAGACTTACGTCGCCCAATTTACAAACAAACAGCAGCTTACGGCCACTTCGGACGTACTGATGTAGATCTATCATGGGAACGTACAGACAAAGCTGCAGCTTTAAAAGAGCAAGCTGGTCTATAATATATGAAAAAAAGCTTTGCGCGGTGAGCGCAAAGCTTTTTTTATTTATAATTACGTTGGAATAAAGCGAAGAGTTCAATGTCATGCCAAGTGCCGTTGCGGAATATAGCTTCTTTACAAGTTCCTTCATGTTGAAAACCAAGTGATTTATATAATTTAACTGCTCTATCGTTAAAAGAAAATACTCGTAAAGAAAGGCGATGTAAATTTAATTCTAAAAATGCATAATCCAATAATAGGGTTAAAGCTTCCTGCCCATAACCTTGCCCCCAGTAATCCTTTTTACCAATATCAATAATGCATTCAGCGTTTCGATTATACGAATCAATATGAATTAAAGAAGTAATACCAATTGGAAGATGCGTAGCTTTTTCTTCAATGATATAGCTCTTAGAGTTCGAAGAATGAATAAATTGCCGGCAAAGTTTTTCTGTGTCTTGAAAGGAATGTTTATCAAGAGTGAGTGTAGTTGAACTCATAACGTCTATATCATTATGCCATTTATAATATGTTAGAATATCATCTTCGGAAAACTTTCGTAACTGGATACGGTTGGATTCAAACAATGTAAACACCCCTTTTGTATTTACTGGTTTTTGTTCATTATCTCAACACACGAACTACAATAAATTTGTCCTTCTAATTCAATATACTTTTTCATATTCGTCATGCCATTCGCCGGAAAGGGCATATGAATCCACGCTTTTTCATACGTTTGTATTTCTGTTTTACATGATTTACAAAAGATTGATTTCTTTTTGAACATATGTAATCAACCTTTCATTTGACGTGCTTTACTTGCGCAAAAGGCACTACTTAGTAAAAATAGTGTCGCGAATATAATGCTTACTAATGTAGCGTATGGAATTGCGCCTTTTAAGGAAAAGCCGACAGTGATTGAAGCGATGAATAAGAGGATAAATGTTGTTGTTAATTTTTTATAAAGTTCCATACTATGTAGACCTCCAATTTATTTTTTAGTACAAGTTTTAAAATTGAATTCTATTATGTAGAAAATATAAAGAGTAGCTAAAGATGTGTAGTCTAGGAGTATAAGAAAGTACACTTTCCTTTTTGTGGGTTAGTATACTTATATTGTATCATGGCGCATGATTGGCTTCATACATAATTGTGTAAAGGTATGTATGATAAAATGAAGAAAAGTCTTTAAGAAAGGAAAGATAAAAAATGAGTGTAACTGAACATAAAAAACAAGCCCCCAAAGAAGTGCGTTGCAAGATTGTTACGATTTCCGATACACGTACGGAAGAAACAGATAAGAGCGGACAACTATTACATGAATTGTTAAAAGAAGCGGGACATAAAGTAACTTCTTATGAAATTGTAAAAGATGATAAAGAAAGTATTCAGCAAGCGGTGTTAGCTGGTTATCATAAGGAAGATGTAGATGTTGTATTAACAAATGGCGGTACTGGTATTACGAAACGTGATGTCACAATTGAAGCAGTATCAGCGTTATTAGATAAAGAAATTGTTGGATTTGGTGAGCTGTTCCGTATGATTAGTTATTTAGAAGATATCGGAAGCAGCGCAATGTTAAGTAGAGCGATTGGTGGTACAATTGGGCGCAAAGTAGTCTTCTCGATGCCAGGGTCTAGCGGAGCGGTTCGACTTGCGATGAATAAATTAATTTTACCGGAATTAGGCCATATTACATTTGAGCTGCATCGCCAATGAGTAAGTGTGCTGGAATTGTATTAGCGGGCGGTATGTCGAGTAGATTTGGTGAGCCGAAAGCGTTAGCAATTTGGAAGGGAACTACTTTTGTTGAGCATATTGTGAAAGTGATGGGAACTACTTTGCAAGACATTGTAGTAATTAGCCATACTGATATAAAAGAGCGAGTAGAGCAATTCGTACAAGTTCCTGTTATAGAAGATATCCCGCACTATAAAGGAAATGGACCGCTTGCGGGCATTGTATCAGGTATGGAATACATAGAAGCAGATTGGTACGCTATTATGCCTTGCGATGCACCAAACGTTTCGCATCAATGGTTTGCCATTTTACTAGAGCAAACGAGCAATGAATATGATGCGGTTGTACCTATTATTAATGGAAGAAAACAACCGCTACTTGCGGCGTATCATAACCGCGTGAAAGAAAAGATTTATGCTTTACTTCAGGAAGAAAAAAGAAGTATGGGCCAGCTTTTATCACTATGTAATGTGAAGTATGTTTCTGGAGAAGATGTACAAGCGAATGCGGATTGGTTTATAAATGTAAATACGAAAGAAGAATATGTGCAGGCTCAAAAAGACCTTTCAAATGAATGAAAGGTTTTTTGATATACAGAATTGGGGAACAATTGCTGTATAAAGGTATGTGAGTAAGTTGATTTTAAGGGGAATTCTTAAAATCATTATACAGTTTAAAATACTGTATAACCATATATTGATTTTTATGGGTTTTTATTACAAGTCTGTTTAGTTATGTTTATTTTTGATATAATTAATATAGAAATAAAACAATGTTTAACCTTATGTATCATTTATTAAACTAAAATTTATGACCATGTAATAAACTCCCTTCGTTTTTTTGAAGGGAGTTTTTCTATTTAAGCAAGCAACTCTGATGCGTTATGCTGCAGGACTTCTTCATATTGGTTAAGCAAACCGTGAAAGATCTCATCCCAGCTCTTTGATTTCGCAAAAGATGAAGCTGCTATTCCCATCTGCTCAAGTTTTTCTTCATTTTGTAATAAAAAATAAATGGATGATAGAAATGCATCTTCATTTTTAGGCGGACAAAGAACTCCCGTTTTTCCATCTGTAATAATATTTTTAACCCCGCCACTACTTGCACCAATGACAGGTGTACCGCATGCGAGTGATTCAAGTACGACATTTCCGAATGTTTCAGTAGCTGATGGAAACACCATTATGTTAGAACAAGCATATGCTTCAGCTAAATCTGCACTTTGTAAATAGCTAGTAAAAGTGATATTTGTTTTCGGAACAGCTTCACGTAAACTTGTTGCTAGAGGACCGTCTCCTGCAATGAGCCAATGAATATCGTTTCGAGTATGTGCTGTTTTAACGATAAGGTGTTGCAGCGTATCAATATCTTTTTCAGGAGCAATTCGTCCAACATAGGAAAGGACATACTTCGCTGTAATATTATATTTTTTTCGGAATAGGTCTGTATTGTAAGCAGGATGAAAGAGTGTGCAATCTACACCACGTCCCCATATAGAGAGGGTCTGAAAGCCTTTGTTTTTTAATTGATGTAATGTTTCAAAGGAAGGTACAAAATTTTTTTGCATATGACTATGAAACCATTTTAAATAGTTCCACAGCATATTGGAGAGGAATTCGATTTTGTAATAACGTAAATAGGCATCGAAATCAGTATGATAAGAACCGACAACTGGGATGTTTAACTTTTTTGCATAATACAATCCACAAAGTCCCATGTTGAAAGGTGTGGCAATGTGAATAATGTCAGGTTTAAAGGAAAGTAGTTCTCGTTTAATGCGCGGAGTAGGAAAAGAAAAACGACATTCTGGATATAATATTGTTAACGGGATACTTCTCATCTTATTCACATTCGCTACAAAATTATCTTTAGCTGTATGCTGAGGAGCGAAAACAGAATAGGAGATCTGTTCTTTCTGAAAATATTGTGTTAATCGCTCTAACGTTTTCGCAACCCCGTTAACTTGTGGCGTAAAAGTATCGGTAAAAATGGCGACTCTCATCATATCACTCCTTTATGTGAAAAGTGGGATGAATTGATAAAAAGAGATGATGCCAGAGCAAGTGCCAAGGCACATACCGACGAATACATCTGACGGATAGTGAAGTCCTAAATAAATACGTGAAATACCGACGCATAATGCTAACGGTAATAGGAAAGCAAGTAAGCTTGGATTATAGCAAATAAATGGAATGAAGACAGAGAAAACGGCTGTTGTATGACCAGACGGGAAAGAGTGGTCTTTTAATGGATGGACTGGATATTTTGCATCCTGAATTGTTAAATAAGGACGTTTTCGCGGATACCACCTTTTTAATATTTGCACAGGAATATGGCTAATTGCTAACGAAATAGCAGTTGCAATTGCAGCTTGATGCAAAGTTCCCTTTGCGAAAATTAAAAAGAAAAGTGTGAGTGCGATGGAGAAAGTCGCGCCACCGATATGAGTAATATTGCTGAAAAAGATATTTAATGTTTTTTGATCAAAGTAGCGGTTAATTCCTCTGAAAATGTAACATTCTATTTTATATAACCCACTGACCTTCATGAAAATTCTCCTCCCTCATCTACATATATATGGAGATATTAGCTTTTATTTTAATAAGATTTTGTTGAGGGAGTAATAATGTTTTGTAAAGAAAAAGTTAGATTTTATATAAAAAAAGCTGCCAATCTTATGGCAGCGGAAATTTACTTCTGTAATGATTTATAATATTGACCTTTTTCAACGTATTGCGTGCGAATACGCTCCATATCTTTACGGTCTTCTTCTGTTAATTCACGAATGACTTTCGCGGGACGACCGAAAGCTAACGTGTTCGGCGGAATTTTCTTTCCTTGTGAAACGAGGCTTCCAGCGCCGATAAAAGCTCCTTCGCCAATTTCAGCACCATCTAATATAATAGATCCCATTCCAATTAAAGCATCTTTCTTAATATGGCAACTATGTAAAATGACTTGATGCCCAATTGTTACGTCATCTTCTAAAATAAGAGGATGCTGCGGGCTTTGGTGAAGTGTACATTGGTCTTGTACATTTACTCGGTCTCCAATGATTGTCGGTGACACATCACCACGGATGACTGTATTAAACCAAATACTTGATTCCTCGCCAACGGAAACATCGCCTGTAATCGTAACATAGTCAGCGATAAAAGCACTACTCGCAATTTTCGGTTTTTTTTCTTTGTAAGGATATATCATGTAAAGTCTTCCTTTCCTAGAGACTAGTTTTAGTGTATCAAATTATGAGAAAGAGTGAAATGGAGGAGAGCCGTATGTGGAATTATGAAGCGGAGGAAGCAAAAGCGGTCATTGTTATTGTGCACGGCGCAATGGAATATCACGGACGTTACGAAGCCGTTGCGGAAATGTGGAATCATATCGGCTACCACGTCGTGATGGGGGATCTTCCGTCACATGGAACGACTTCAAGAAATAGAGGACATATTGATTCATTTGATGAATACATAGAGGAAGTTAAATTATGGGTGAAAGAAGCAAGAAAGTATAGGTTACCTATTTTTCTATTCGGTCATAGTATGGGTGGTCTTATTGTCATTCGTATGATGCAAGAAACGAAGAGAGAAGATGTAGAAGGTATTATTTTGAGTTCGCCTTGTTTAGGGGTAGTGACTGGACCCTCTGCTCCGCTTCAATTTGCTTCAAGAATATTAAATGTTGTGGCTCCAAAATTGCAATTTGCAACGAATCTTACGGTGGAAATGTCAACACGTAACCATGAAGTGAGAGATGCAATGGAGAATGATTCTTTGTTCTTGCGCAAAGTATCAGTACGTTGGTATAGTGAATTGATTAAGTCTATCGAAATTGCTCATAAAAAAATAGATGATTTTCCAGATGTTCCGCTCTTGCTAATGCAAGCTTGTGAGGATAAACTTGTAGATAAAACACGTGTCCGCACTTGGTTTGATAATGTTAAAATAAGTGATAAGGCTTTTAAAGAATGGCCGAATTGTTATCACGAGCTATTAAATGAGTATGAGCGTGATGAAATTTTGAGTTATATTCAGTCATTTACTGAAATGCATGTCAATAATATAGTAAAAACAAACAAATAAATCATTATTTGTACATTTAATAGAGGAGATGAAGGAAGAAGTGAACGTACCGAGTAATCCCATAACGCTCATGGCGAAAGTATACCGTGATGTGTTTCCGGTTGTACACCATGAGCTAGCGATGTGGAAAGAGCGTGCCTACCATATTCCGAATGATGAGCTTCATAGTCAGGCAATCGCAAGTATTGAGCATAAAACGTTTCATTGCGAGGGCGGTGGCATTTTAGCTCTGCTAGCAAATGAACACCGAGAAGAATGTATTCGTTTTATCGTAGCGTATCAAACGATCAGCGACTATTTAGATAATTTATGTGATCGCAGTACATCACTTGATCCAAATGATTTTGCCGCACTGCATGAATCGATGTTAATGGCATTATCACCTGAAGTAGAAGGCGGCGGTAATTATTATCGTTATCGTGATGATCAAGATGATGGTGGTTATTTAGATGAACTTGTTGAAACATGCCAAGATGTTTTAAAGAAAACGAAGCACTATGATAAAATTGCTCCTGTTCTTCATGAACTTGCTTGTTATTATTGTGATTTACAAATTCATAAACATGTAAAATTAGAAGAAAGAGAACCACGATTACAAAAGTGGTTTGAAGCGCATAAAGAAAACTTACCAGAGATGAGTTGGTTTGAATTTTCAGCATGTGCCGGTTCTACGCTTGGAATCTTCTGTCTTGTCGCATATGCCTTTCATGATGAATTACATGATGAAGATATTGCGAAAATTAGACAAGGATACTTCCCTTACGTACAAGGGCTTCATATCTTACTTGATTATTTCATTGATCAAGAAGAAGACCGTATAGGCGGAGATTTGAATTTCTGTAGTTATTACGAAAACGAGCAAGCGATATTAGATCGGATGAAACATTTTGTAGAAGAAGCGGAGAAGAGCATTGGTGATTTGCCTCATGCGAAGTTTCATCGCCTTATAAGCCGAGGGTTACTTGGTATTTATTTATCAGATCAAAAAGTATCAGCACAAAAGAATATGCACAAAATGGCACGGCGCATTGTAAAGTACGGAGGCCTCACTTCACGATTCTTCTATTGGAACGGGAAGATGTACCGAAAGAAAACAGCGCAGTGATGAAGAAAACCACTCATGTAGAGTGGTTTTCTTTTCATTATGATTGTATTTTTGAAAATACATATATAAGAAGTTCAATCGCAAAAATCACTAATACAGATAATCCAAATAAAGGCATGACAGCGCCCAGTATAACCATCATGATAAAGAAAACGAATATACTGTTCTTATCTCTTTGTTTTGGAGGTGCTGCTAATTTTCCTTTCGGCTTTCTTGCTAACCACATTTTTACTCCGTAATAAATAAGAAGTAGTAGAGATAATGTTGTTAGTAAGCATAATATTTTATTTGGCCATCCAAATAAATGTCCTTCATGAAGCGGGATGCCGTAAGTGAACCATTGTGCAAGTAATCCATAATCACGATAGTCCGTTTTGGAAATAAGCTTTCCGCTATATTGATCAAAGTAAGCTGTTATCTCTTCATTTGGTGCAACATGCATACCTGTAATACCAGAACCGCTCGATTTCGAAACAGTGAATACACCTTTCGGATCAGCTGGTAGTGAGATAACGTATGGCTTCTTTATTTCAATTCCTTTTTGTAATTCATCGACAGAAATAGCTTTCGGTTCATTTGAATCCGATTCAGGAGGAGCTTCTTTTCTTGTTGCCCATGGCAATTCTTTTACCTTTGATTCAGGCGGCGCCATATACAATTTCGGATATCCGAGAGATTCATTCGACGACGCAATTTTATAAATTTGGTTACCCATAAATCCTGACCATGGCAATCCAGATGCGACTAGCAGAACGAGTGGAATTGTAAATATAATACCGATAATAGAATGACGTCGTTTTGCTTTTTCTCGCTTATTGGATGCTGGTGTGTTTTTGAACTGTCGTATACTCATATACAAACCAGTTACAATTAAAAAGATTGTCCAGCACGCCGCAAGTTCTACAGTATAGTTGATGACAGTGCCACCAACTAAAAGAGAACTATGTAATTCCCGCATTATATTGGCAAACGTTTCACTTGCATTTTGATCCCCAACAATTTGATTATTACTGTCTAAATACACATACTTTTGTTGCCCTGTATATTCATTTGTAATCGTAAGTCTCGTATTATAATCCCCATTAAACTCACTAATTTTCGCCACACTATAATGTGGATATTTTTTCTCTGTTAAGGAAATAGAATCAGACATCGAAATAGACTCTGTTTGGGCGCTCTTCCCAAAATATAAATCTTTATAGATGAAATCTTCAACTTCCTCCCGAAATAAATACCCAATTCCGCTCAGTGACAAAGTAATAAGAAGCGGCGTAATAAAAAGCCCAGCATAAAAATGCCAACGCCAAAAAATGTAATGAAGCGAACGATTTACTTTCATACTCTTAGTTCCCCTAACCTTCCCTATATGAATAACTACTTATTTAATATAGCGAGATTAAGTGTGATTACTTTGAAAGAATTGTGAAGAAAGTTAAAAGTTTGTGGGATTTTTATTAAACATAAAACACATTTTAGAAGGAGTGTTTTCTATGTTTATGAAGATCTCTTTATATTTGATAAGTACATCCTAACAACCGCTTTCGCAAGACATTGAGAAGAATCAACAAAATCCTCACTAGCCACAACATTCAAATCAGTACATGCGATAATTGCGGTATCTACTTCATCCTTCAATTGCACAACGAGTGCGTTCCATAATTTGCGAGCTTCTTCAACTTCTCCGCTTTTAATATACGTAATAATTTGATTAATCATCGTTTGCCATTTTTCATAATGAATGTATTCTATATTCCGCTTTGCAATCCCGTCTTGATAAATACCAGCTTGAACTGTCGCTTCCGTTGCAAGAAGAGCGACTCTTTTTGTAGTTTCAGGAATTGCTTGTAACGTCTCATCGACTATATTTAAAATCGGAATGGACAGAGAATGCTGTAATTCCTCGAAATAAAGATGCGCCGTATTGCACGGCATAGCGATAAAGCTTGCGCCAGTACTTTCAAGTTTTTGTGCTCCTTCAATAATCGCTTTTTTCATCGCTTCGTGATCAATAGGGCGATCCATGTAAAACGGTGTTGGGCATGAATAAATCATCATATGAGGAAAGTCCATATCATGCTTTGCTCCGTATATTGTTTGACACCCTGCTACAACTGTATCGACGAATGGTCCAGTTGATTTTGGCCCCATTCCTGCTAGTATTCCGATCATTGTGTCGTCTCCTTTAAGAATGTTTATATCCATTATATAGGAGGATAACAAAAAGACGTGCAATGAGTGCACGTCTTTTTTTGTTATGTTTTGTCGAACAATCGATATATCCGAGAAATCGTTGATATATTGTAAGTTATGATAGATATATCGAAAAAATCGTTGATATATCCCGAGTTACGATAGATATAATTGAAAAATCGTTGATATATTACCCCGTATTAACGGGCAGTAAAACTCCCACCTTAAAATTCGGCTGGAGCAAAGAAGTTAGTTGGGAAATAAACTGCCCATAAATGCCCGATTGGTTCAACTAATAATCAGTGGGGATTCCCCCCACTGATTAAAGTTTCACTTTATCGTTTCTCAATCGCCACAATAAATGGCGGGTTGTTTTGTTGGTTAATGAAGCCATATCGCAGTACGTGAGCTTGTTTTTGGTCTAGCTCTTCTGCAAATTTGAGAACAGCGTCGCGTTCTACTTGTCCTTCTGGGTGTCCGTGGTAAATGACGAGGACGATGATACCTTCAGGTGCCATTACTTCTAGTAATTGTTCAATTGCCGAAATTGTTGAGTTCGGTTTTGTAACGATATGCTTGTCACCGCCAGGAAGGTAACCTAAGTTGAAGATAGCGCCTGTTACTTTTCCTTTTGCGTCTTCTGGTAGTACGGATAGAAGTGTATCGTGACTATCGTGAACTAAAACAGTACGTTCAAAAAGTTCTTTTTCTTTTAGACGAGTTGTTGAGCTTTCAATCGCTTCTTTTTGAATATCAAATCCAAATACTTTTCCGCTATCCCCAACGATTTCAGCTAGGAAGCAAGTGTCATGGCCGTTTCCTAAAGTTGCATCTACAGCGTAGTCGCCTTCTTTAACAGCCGTTTGCAGCAGTGTGCGAGCAAACGGTAATACACGTTCTAATTTCATTGTTGTTTCTCCTCATTTGCATATTTTCCTTGCCAGCTTCCGCGGCGTACAAATTCTGCATCGATGGAATTTAATACTTCCCATTTATTTAAGCTCCACATTGGACCAATCATTAAATCAGGTGGGCCGTCACCTGTGATACGGTGCACAATTACGTCTTCTGGAATAATTTCAAGTTGGTCAACAACAAGACTTACGTAATCCTCAAGAGAAAGGAATTCGAGTTGTCCTTTTTCATATTGCTTCACCATTGGCGTTCCTTTTAATAAGTGAAGTAAGTGGATTTTAATTCCTTGTACATCAAGTTTCGCTACTTCACGAGCTGTTTCCATCATCATGTCGTAATCTTCAAGTGGAAGACCGTTAATAATATGAGAGCAAACTCTAATGCCGTGCTTACGTAATTTATTTACGCCTTCCACGTAAGACGGATAATCGTGAGCGCGATTAATAAGGTTTGCGGTGCGTTCATGAACGGTTTGTAGTCCAAGTTCAACCCAAAGATACGTACGTTTATTTAAGTCCGCTAAATATTCAACGACATCGTCTGGTAAACAATCTGGACGAGTTGCGATAGAAAGACCGACAACATCTTTTTCTGCTAGAAGCGGTTCGAATTTTTCTTTTAACACTTCAAGTGGTGCGTGTGTATTTGTGTACGCTTGGAAATAAGCGATACATTTTCCATCTTTCCACTTTGAGCGCATTTTTTCTTTCATTTCATGATATTGTGTTATAACATCATCGCGGCGATCACCAGCGAAGTCGCCAGATCCGGCAGCGCTGCAAAATGTACAACCACCGTAAGCAACTGTACCATCACGGTTCGGACAATCGAAGCCAGCATCTAATGAAACTTTAAAGATTTTTTCACCAAATTCATTTCGTAAATGGTAATTCCATGTATGATAACGTTTATTGTCGTTTGTATATGGAAAAGGGTTTTGAACCTTCATTATTTTCCCTCCTAAGCCGAGTCAAAATGAAACAAAATCCATTATAACATACTCATAAGGTAGAGATGGAAGGGACACACTAAAGGGGAATTGAAGCAAGGAGGGACAATTATGGCAGAGCGTCAATCACTTGAATCGTATATTACACAAGCGGAACAAGCGGTGGAATATGCAAAAGAACAATTAGAACAAGGCATGAGACAAGAGCATTACAATACGATGGAGTATTCAGATGCACAGTTACAATTAGAACAAGCGTATAACGATTTACAAACGATGCAACAACATGCGAATGATGAGCAACGTGAGCAATTAAATAGAGCACGTATGGCAATTCGCCAATTGCAACATCAAATGATTATTACACCGCACTAATAAGGAGTGAATGTAATGGCGAAACGTTCAGATCAAAATAACCCAGAGCAAAAAACACAAAATGGACATAACGCTGAGTTTTCGAATGAACTTGATCCCATTGTTCAAGTAAAACAGCGTAATAGTAAAAAAGGACAACCTCAAAAATCAAAACAATCAGAGTAAACCAGGTCGAAATATGACCTGGTTTTATTTTGCTATATGACAATAGTGTAAGATTTCTGTAAGGTTTGCCGATAGTTGTAATTGTCCTTTTCCAGTAGAGTAAGGGAGGATTAAATTTTGGACAAGGAGCTGCTTTATGGGGAACAATATTACAAACAAACGAATTGATGAGTTAGATTACATTCGTGGCTTCGCATTACTGGGGATTATTTTAGTAAATATTTTAGCACTACTTAATATTAAAACTCCAGATCCTAATACAGTAGATGCTAGCTATCAAAGGTTTCTATACTTATTTGTAGAAGGTCGTTTCTTCTCGATTTTCTCATTCTTATTTGGAGTGGGATTCTATATCTTCATTACAAGAGCGATTGCGAAAGGGAAAAATGGATATGTTCTATTTTTCCGCCGCGTAGTTGCATTATTTATTTTTGGTTTGATTCATTACATGTTTCAGCCTGGAGAAGCGTTAACGTTATATGCAATTTGCGGATTAATCGTTTTACCGTTTTATAAAGCGAAAAAACAAGCGAACTTAGTAATTGGTCTTATTTTGACAATAGCCTTTAGTGTAATGGGTGTTAAAGAACTATTACCACTTGGTTTAATTTTATTAGGTCTTGCTGCAGGACAATATCGTGTATTTGAAAATCTTTCAAAAAACATAAAGCAAGTCGCTATTTTTACAGGCATTATGTTTGTTTTAAGTGTGGCAGCTGTATGGTATCAATATGGACACGTGCCTGCTGGCCCATTTGTAAATATGATATTGATGAATGAAGATGGAACAATGGATGCTGCAAGCCAGTTTCTAAAAATTGGTATTACTGTTGGACCAATTATTTCAGCTTTCTATGTAGGAGCATTAATTTTATTACTTCAGTTAAAACCAGTTCAAACATTATTAGCACCATTGAAATACTACGGTCGTATGGCTTTAACAAATTATATCGGACAAACGGCAATGATTTTAATTGCTGGTAGTGTATTTAACTTTGCAGGTAACTTAACATACATGCAGACGCTATATGTATGTATCGCAATTTATGCAATTCAAATTGTGTTTAGTGTAATTTGGATGAAAATCTTTAAAATGGGTCCATTAGAATGGGTTTGGCGTGTTATTACGTACTGGACGGTAACACCTTTAAAGAAATAAAGTGAAACTTTAATCAGTGGGCTGTTCCTTTCGCGGAACAGCCTATTTTTATTGTCATCTTTTGTCGATAAGTCGATATATTTTGGTAATCGCTGATAAAAGTGTAAGAATCGCCGATATATTTGAAAAATCGCTGATAAAAGTGTAAGAACCGCTGATATATTTTAACAATCGCCGATATAATTTCATTTACCGATTTACTATGTCGAAATGTGAACTAGTATGAAAAGCCAACCTTACACGCATCCATTTTCTATCTTACAAAAGTGTAAGGTAATTGTAATGTTAACAAATAGCAGTTCACTTCTAAAAAGCGCAAAATAGGTAATGGAAAAACAAGCGTAGGAGGATATATATGACGAAACCAGTTGTAGACGTGAAAAACGTTCAAAAAGTGTACGGTAAAAAAGGTGAGAACCAATCACACGCGTTAAAGGGTGTTTCATTCTCAATTCAAGAGGGTGAGTTTGTTGGAATTATGGGACCATCTGGTTCCGGTAAAACGACATTATTAAATGTAATTTCAACGTTAGATAAGGCAACAGGTGGCGTTGTTGAAATTGCGGGAACGGATATTACAAAAATGAAGCAAGGTGAGCTTTCAGATTTCCGTTCGCAAAAATTAGGATTTATCTTCCAAGATTTTAACTTATTAGAGAACTTATCTATTTATGAAAACATTGCACTTCCACTTTCTCTTCAAGGTGTCGCATCACGTAATATTGGACCGAAAGTAGAAAAAGTAGCGGATATGTTAGGGATTACAGAAATACTTCAAAAGTATCCATCTGAAGTATCTGGTGGACAGAAACAACGTTCAGCAGCAGCGCGTGCTTTAGTGCATGAGCCGGCAATTATTTTAGGGGACGAGCCAACAGGAGCGCTTGATTCTAAAAATGCAACGAGTTTACTTGATGCGATGACAAACTTAAATAAAGATCAAGGCGTATCGATTATGATGGTTACGCATGATCCATATAGTGCAAGTTACTGTCAGCGTATTTTATTCATTCAAGATGGCGAGCTATATAAAGAAATTCATCGCGGTGGTACGCGTGAAGAGTTCTACAAAGAAATTTTAGATGTACTTGCAGATTTAGGTACACAAAAGGCGTAAGAAAGGAGGTTCCAGTATGTTATTTAAACTTTCCATGTCGGGGCTGAAAAGTAAGCTGAAAGATTATATCGTCTTACTTGTCGGTCTTGTCATGTCGATTTCAATTTTTTACATGTTCCAAACGTTAGCACTGAATAAAGCATTTTTAGAATCTAATTCAGTGATTAAATCTATTGGATTCGTATTCCAAGCAGGATCATTTTTATTAGCAATTATAACGTTCTTCTACATTTTATATGCAAACTCTTTCTTATTATCTCTTCGTCAAAAAGAGTTCGGTATGTATATGATGTTAGGTGCGAAAAAACATAAAGTTACATTACTTATGTTTATTGAAACAATCGTATTAGGTGCTGCGTCTCTTGCAATCGGGATTGCAGTTGGAGTAGGACTTGCAGAAGGTATTGGACAGTTATTAATGAAACAGCTTGAATTTGCTGGTGAAGGGTATAAAGCATTTTATCTACCATCTATGACTGTTACTTGCATCTTCTTCTTTGCACTATTTGTATTATCAGCAATTATGAACAGTATTAAATTGTCACGTATTTCTGTATTGCAACTAGTACATGCAGATGCACAAACAGAGCGTGTTGCAGTAAAAGGTAAAAAGACAGTTGTAGTGGCATTCCTTGCTGTTATTTTATTAGGTATAGGTTATGCATCTATGATCTATATGGAAAAACTAAAAGAGATGGGAATCCTTATTGCATTAATTACAACGACAGCTGGTACTTACATGCTATTTGGCTCACTTCTTCCAGTCATTATTAAAAAGTTAAAAAGTAATAAAAAGCGTAGTGAAAAAGGACTTAATGCTTTTACATTTGCACAATTAAACTTCCGAATTAATAGTTTAACAAAAGTACTTGCAACAGTGGCAATGTTAGTTGCACTTGGAGCTGGTGCAATTTCAGGTGGTATGGCATTTAAAAATAACGTTATAAAAATGGTAGATGGTTTAGTAATATATGATTCAGTAGTTCATAATCCAACAGCTGAAGAAAAGAAAATTTTAGATGGTATTACATTTAAAGAGAAAAGCGAATATCGTTACAAAGTTGATGATAAATACGTTTACTATGTAAAAGAAGATTTAGAGAAAAATCGTCCTTTCGTAAAAGATATGGCAAAGATGAAGTCTATGAAGGATTTAGTAAATACGAAAAAAGTTTCAGAGGAACTACCGGTAGGTGCAGTTTCTAGAGAGATGAATCAAAAAGATGCGAATACTAAAGAACTTTCAGCGGAATGGACAGATGCTTTTAGTACAATCCATCCATATTATTTATACAATGATCATGCAATTAAAATTGTAGATCAAAAAATGTATGATGGGATAAATGGTAAAGAAGGTATAGCATTTATCGGAAAAACAGATGATTTTTTAACATATAAAAAAGAATGGAAAAAACTTGACGAGTTGCAGCTAGATAAATATAAAAATGTAAAAGCTGAACAAATGGATAGTAAATATCAAGCTTATAGTGGGTTCTATGGCATTGCGAGTGGAACAGTATTTATGGGATTCTTCCTTGGAATTGCGTTCTTAGCAATGATGGCAAGCTGTCTTATGTTTAAAATTCTTTCTGGTGCATCAAAAGATATTACGCGTTATCAAATGCTTCGTAAAATCGGTGTGCGCCGTGAGTTATTAACGAAATCGATTTATAAAGAGCTATTCTTAGTATTCTTATTCCCAGCAATTGTGGGTATCGCTCACGTATTAGTTGGTATGAATATTTTCGGATTTATTTTAATCGATCCGTACTTCCGTATTTGGATACCAATCGTAATTTTCGTAGTTATTTATGCGATTTATTACTTCATTACAGTTCAATTGTATAAAGGAATTGTTCTTCCGAAAGAAGATTAATAATAAAAACCGAGCAAAAACGCTCGGTTTTTATTATTTTCAGAAAAAACACTTTAATGTTACTGAAATGTATAATATAATGTAAGTAAGTAACGTAATATAAAAGTAGAAGTAGCTGTATAAGGAAAGGAGGAATCCAATCTGTAGAAAGAAGCTGAACTTTTATCCCCACATTTTTTTACCGCAACGTATTTATACAATCGTAAGTTTCCACATTGAAAGTTTTCAGAACCACCTGAGTATATTGTGAAAATAATGGATAACACATGGAAATCTCATAGCATGATAAGGTAAAATGGACAACATAATGAGAAAATTACCGTTCATAAGATGAGGAGAATACATGTATGGAAGTTGTAGAGGCATTAAAAGATATAAGCCAAATTGAGGCTATGAAAAAATATTTAAAAGAGCACTCCCAGCGAGATTATCTTTTATTTGTTATTGGAATTAACACAGGATTAAAAATTACAGAACTACTTAGCATGAAATTTGAAGATGTATTAAATGAAGACGGGACTGTTAAAGAGTTTTATGCTCTTCCTGTGAAAGATGAAAAATTTAAACAAGATATTTATTTAAATACAAAAGTAAAAGAAGCGCTTTTAGATTACGTACAATCTATTGGCGTTAAAAGAGAAAATTACGTATTCCAATCTAATAAAACGCCAAATTCAATTACGCGCCAACAAGCGTATCGTGTAATTCATAATGCTGCAGAAGCAGTTGGAGTTGTTGGTAAAATCGGAACGAATTCAATGCGAAAAACGTTCGGATTTCATGCGTACAAAAGAGGGATAGCGATTGCACTATTGCAAAAACATTTTCATCACGCGACTCCATCAGAGACACTAAAGTATTTAGGTATCTCAAAGGATGAGAGCTTTAAAACGGAGATTGATGTCGATTTATAAAAGCCGTAACTAAAAAATTAGGAGGCGGAAAATATGAATATTAGAGAGAGTGAACTGCCGGGTATTGGATGTAAGTTTGAAGTGATTACAAAAGGTAATGAAAAGATGGTTATCGTTATTCATGATGATGGCCGAAGAGAAATGTACCATTTTGATGCTGATCATGAAGAGAGTATTTCAAGCGTCTCTCTTCGTGATTCTGAAGCGAGACAAATTGCAGCTATATTGGGCGGAATGGTATATAGGCCACAAGCTTTAGATACGATTGAAATGGCTTTTGAGGGATTATCAATTGAGTGGTTTAAGGTGGAAAATAATGCACCAGTTGTACAAAAAACAATTGGTAGTTTACATGTTCGAAACACATATAACGTAACGATTATTGCCATTTTGAAAAAGAATATGAAGAAGTTCTTTAATCCAGGCCCAGATTCTATCATTGAAGCTGGCGATATGCTCGTATTATCAGGCGCGAGACATGAAGTGAAAAGAATTATTAATGAGTTGCTTTCAGTAGGAGGGGATTCATAATCGATGGATACTTTAATCTTTGAAGTTGGAACTGCGTTAGTATTAGTCGCTTTTGCAGCTATTCTCGCTGCAAAGTTAAAGTTCTCGATTATTCCGTTTCTTATTATACTCGGTATGCTAGTGGGGCCTCATGCCCCAGATTTAGGGCTTATCGATTTAAGATTTATTGAAAGTGGAGAAGTTATTTCCTTCCTCGGCCGTGTTGGCGTCATATTCCTCCTATTTTACTTAGGTTTAGAATTCTCAATTAAAAAATTAATTAAATCAGGAAAATCAATTGCTTTTGGGGGAACTGTTCATATATCGCTTAATTTTATATTAGGTTTACTTTACGGATATATAATGGGTTTCCCCTTATTAGAAACATTAATTATTGCTGGGATCATAACAATTTCATCGAGTGCAATTGTTGCGAAAGTAATTGTTGATTTAAGAAGATCTGGTAATAAAGAGACGGAGCTAATTTTAGGAATCATTATGTTTGATGATATTTTTTTAGCGGTATATTTATCAGTCGTTTCAGGATTAGTACTTGGAGGGGCAACATCATTTGTAGGTGCTCTTACATCTATTTTAATCGCAGTAGGTTATATGCTACTATTCTTTGTAGTTGCTAGAAAAGCTACACGGTTTTTAAATAAAATGTTAGATATTTCGTCCAATGAAATTTTTATTATTGTAATATTCGCTATTTTGTTCTTTGTAGCAGGATTTTCAGAAACGATTCATGTTGCAGAGGCAATTGGAGCATTATTACTAGGACTCGTTTTTTCTGAAACAGAGCATAGTGATCGAATTGAACAGCTTGTCGTTCCGTTTCGTGATTTCTTTGGAGCTATATTCTTTTTCAGCTTCGGTTTAAGTATAGACCCATTTTCACTTGGCGGAGCAGTGTGGTTGGCATTAGGAGCAGTTTTCATTACTCTTATCGGTAATTTTACTGCTGGAATGGTTGCGGGGCGTAAAGCTGGGTTATCGCATAAGGCTTCTACGAATATCGGTTTAACACTTGTATCACGCGGAGAATTTTCTATTATCGTCGCGAATATTGGAATTGCGGGTGGCTTAATGGCAGCGATTAAACCGTTCTCAGCTTTGTATGTTTTAATATTAGCATCGTTAGGACCTTTGTTAACGAAAGAATCTGGGAGAATATACTCGCTACTAGATAAGGTGTTTAAATGGAGTGCTAAAGAACGTGTGAAGCGAGAAAAGGAAGTTGGATAGTACAAATAAGGGTAGACTGCATGAAATTTTCATGCAGTCTACCCTTTTATATATTGTTACTGTTGTCGTTTTTTGTCGGTAAGTCGATATATTTTAATAATCGCTGATATATTTGTAGTTGCGCCGATATATTCTGATAATCGCTGATATAATCCAAGAAGCAACCAATATAAATTCATTTACCGACGAACTATTATCTGAATTTCATCAACTATTAATCAGTTGCCTTCCTATTTAAAAACGACTACAATTTTACTGTTATATATATGAACGAAAAAAATAGAATAGGAGGGGAAGCTATGCCAAGGAAAGTATGGCTATTAGTAGCTGGGATGATTATTAATGTCACGGGTGCTTCTTTTTTATGGCCTTTTAATACAATTTATTTACATGATCACTTGGGAAAATCTTTATCTGTGGCCGGAATGGTATTAATGATCAACTCGCTTACTGGTGTAATCGGAAACTTGCTCGGCGGTGTTTTATTTGATAAATGGGGCGGTTATAAATCAACTTTAGTAGGGATAGTGATTACACTTGTATCAATTTTAGGTCTTGTGTTCTTCCACGGTTGGCCGTTATATGTTGTATGGCTAGCGTTAATCGGCTTCGGTTCTGGAATGGTCTTCCCATCGATGTATGCGATGGTTGGTACGGTTTGGCCAGAAGGCGGAAGACGGGCATTTAATGCGATGTACGTTGGACAAAATGTTGGTATTGCGATTGGAACAGCATGTGGTGGATTAGTTGCATCGTATCGTTTTGATTATATTTTCTTAGCGAACTTTATTTTATACTTTGTTTTCTTCTTAATTGCTTTTATTGGATTTCGTGGTATGGAAGACAAGAAGGAGCCAGGAGTACAAAAAGAAGTGGAAATGAAAAAAGGTTGGTCACTTACACCTGGATTTAAAGCACTTCTTATCGTGTGTGTAGCATATGCTTTATGCTGGGTTACATACGTACAGTGGCAAGGAGCGATTGCAACACATATGCAAGAATTGAATATTAGCCTTCGTCACTATAGTTTATTATGGACGATAAACGGAGCAATGATTGTTTGTGCACAGCCACTTGTTAGTATGCTAATTCGCTGGATGAAGCGTTCTTTAAAACAGCAAATTATGATTGGAATCTTCATTTTTGCAGCTTCATTCATTGTGTTAAGTCAAGCGCAACAATTTACGATGTTCCTCGTTGCGATGGTAACATTAACAATAGGTGAGTTATTTGTATGGCCTGCGGTTCCAACGATTGCAAATATACTTGCACCAAAAGATAAATTAGGGTTTTATCAAGGGGTTGTAAATAGTGCGGCGACTGTAGGGAAAATGTTCGGGCCGGTCGTTGGCGGAGCAATTGTGGATTTATACAATATGGAAGTATTGTTTATAGCAATCATGGTAATGCTTGTAGTAGCGCTTATAGCAACGAGCATTTATGATAAACGAGTAAAAGTAGAAGAAACAGTTGAAGAAAAAATTGCAGTTTAGTTTGACGGAACATGTAACATGTTTTAGAATATATTTAAATAAAACAACCTTTAGAACAAGGGAGATAGCTCGGCTGTCTTAAGATGAATTCGTTAGTTATTAAGAGTAACGATTAACCGAGAAGTCCTCGCTTTAAGTAAGCTCTTAAGAGATACTAGGTGAAGGATAGTTCACGTAACTTATATGTGTAATAACAGTGAGAAGGAGTAGTAGTAATAGAAGCTGGTTTAGAGAGTTGACGGTCGGTGCAAGTCAATCCACGTTTCGTTATGAACTCGCCTTTGAGTTGCAGTTGTGAAACTAATAGTAGCAATTGCCGTTAATCCACGTTACGGATCTAAGCGAATGTATATTTGTACATTAATTTAGGGTGGTACCGCGGGAATCTATAACCTCTCGTCCCTTTTTAGGGATGAGAGGTTTTTTGTATTTTGGGCGGTGAAAATAAATAGAATTTCAAGGAGGGTATCTCATGAGCTTTAATCATCAAGAAATTGAGAAGAAGTGGCAAGGGTACTGGGAAGAGAATAAAACATTCCGTACGCCAGATGAGACAGAAAAACCAAAATTTTATGCACTAGATATGTTCCCATATCCATCAGGTGCAGGCTTACACGTAGGACATCCAGAAGGTTATACAGCGACAGATATTTTATCTCGTATGAAGCGTATGCAAGGATATAACGTTCTTCATCCAATGGGATGGGATGCATTTGGTCTTCCAGCAGAGCAATATGCACTTGATACTGGAAACAGCCCAGCTGAATTTACAGAGCATAATATTAATACGTTCCGTAACCAAATTAAATCATTAGGTTTCTCTTACGATTGGGACCGTGAAGTAAATACAACAGATCCAAACTACTATAAGTGGACGCAATGGATCTTCCTAAAACTATTTGAAAAAGGCTTAGCTTACGTTGATGAAGTACCTGTAAACTGGTGCCCAGCACTTGGTACAGTACTTGCAAACGAAGAAATCATTGACGGTAAGAGTGAGCGTGGTGGACATCCAGTTGAGCGTCGTCCGATGAGACAGTGGATGTTAAAAATTACAGCTTACGGAGATCGTCTATTAGAAGATCTAGATGAGCTTGATTGGCCTGAAAGCTTAAAAGATATGCAACGTAACTGGATCGGTCGTTCTGAAGGTGCAGAAGTACACTTCAACATCGATGGTACAGACGAGAAATTCACAGTTTTCACAACGCGCCCTGATACATTATTTGGTGCAACATACTGTGTACTAGCTCCAGAACATGCACTTGTTGCAGAAATTACAACAGCAGAACAAAAAGAAGCGGTAGAAGCTTACATTAACGCTGTAAAAATGAAGAGTGATCTAGAGCGTACAGAACTTGCGAAAGAAAAAACTGGTGTATTCACTGGTGCTTACGCAGTTAACCCAGTAAACGGTGAGAAATTACCAATCTGGATTGCTGACTATGTTCTTGCAACTTACGGAACAGGTGCTGTAATGGCAGTTCCAGCTCACGATGAGCGTGACTATGAATTCGCATCAGTATTTAATCTTCCAATGAAGGAAGTTGTAAAAGGCGGAGATATTACGAAAGAAGTGTACACAGGTGATGGTGCACACGTAAACTCAGCATTCCTTGATGGTTTAAATAAAGAAGAAGCAATCGCAAAAATGATTGAATGGCTTGAAGTAACGAGCGCAGGAAATCAAAAAGTAACGTACCGTCTACGTGACTGGTTATTCAGCCGTCAACGTTACTGGGGTGAGCCAATTCCAGTAATTCACTGGGAAGATGGTACAATGACAGCTGTGAAAGAAGAGGAATTACCATTAGTTCTTCCGAAAACAGAAAACATCCGTCCTTCAGGTACAGGTGAATCACCACTTGCTAACATTGACGAGTGGGTAAATGTTGTTGATCCTGAGACTGGTAAAAAAGGTCGTCGTGAAACAAATACAATGCCGCAATGGGCTGGTAGCTGTTGGTATTACCTACGTTACATCGATCCAAACAATAGCGAAGCACTTGTAGATCCTGAAAAAGTAAAACAATGGCTTCCAGTTGATATTTATATCGGTGGTGCAGAGCACGCTGTACTTCACTTACTATATGCTCGTTTCTGGCATAAAGTATTATACGATATCGGTGTAGTTCCAACGAAAGAACCGTTCCAACAATTATTCAACCAAGGTATGATTCTAGGTGAAAACAACGAGAAAATGAGTAAATCAAAAGGTAACGTTGTAAACCCTGATGATATCGTAGCAAGCCACGGTGCAGATACACTTCGTCTATACGAAATGTTCATGGGACCATTAGATGCTTCAATCGCTTGGTCTGAAAATGGTCTTGACGGAGCTCGTCGTTTCCTAGACCGCGTATGGCGTCTATTCGTTCAAGATAACGGTGAATTAAGTGAGAAAATTACTGACGCACCAAATAAAGAGCTTGAAAAAGCTTACCATCAAACAGTGAAGAAAGTAACAGAAGACTATGCAGAGCTTCGCTTCAACACAGCGATTTCTCAAATGATGGTATTCATCAACGATGCATACAAAGCTGAAACACTTCCAAGAGAATATGTAGAAGGTTTCGTAAAAATGATTGCACCAGTTGCACCTCATATCGGGGAAGAGCTATGGAGCAAACTTGGATACAATGAAACAATCACATATGCAAGCTGGCCAACATTTGATGAGTCTAAACTTGTAGAAGATGAAGTTGAAATCGTTGTTCAAGTTATGGGTAAAGTTCGCGCAAAACTAACAATGAGTAAAGACGCATCAAAAGAAGAAATGGAACAACTTGCACTTGAAGCAATTCAAGACCAAATTGAAGGGAAAACAGTTCGTAAAGTAATTGTTGTTCCTGGAAAACTTGTTAACGTTGTTGCAAACTAAATCATTTGAAAAAGCTCAGAGCGTTTATGTTCTGAGCTTTTTTGTATAGAAAATAATCTCAGGGTCACCTTCATCTAAGTTTTCAACTATTCCGCTACGTATAAAACCATTCGAGTTAAATACTTTCTGCATACTTTCATTCGATTCGTTCGTTGAAGAAAATATTTTTTGAGTAGGAGAATGACTTAACATATATGAGATTAACGAGCTTGCATAGCCTTGCCTTCTTTTAGTTGGTGAAACAATGATTAATGAGAGGAAAGTACAACCAAAGAAATTTGTATCGTATGTTAGAAAGCCAGAGATAGAATTTTCTTCTGTTACAATGATGCATCTGCCTTCACGGATAGTGTGCTTAATATAATTTCGTCTACTATCGTTTCCAATTACGTCAATATCTATATGGACGATTGAATCTAAATCATTGATAGAAGCCTTTGTTACATTCTTCAATATAAATACCTCCTAGAAAAAATATTCAGTTAATTAATTTTATCATGAATGAAGAAAAAGAAGCGGAATTCTAGTGCAGACAAACACCTATTCTTCTATAGGAAATATGATAAAAAAGGTAGGCTAAATTGAGTAGAAGAGGTGAAAGGAATGAAAGGGATGGACAATAATGCACCACATGGTTTCTTCGGGAGTGGATCGGATAGTTATGAACAAATGATGTTAATGGGAGGAGGACAACAAGGATACGGTGGAATTCCGAGCTTGATGGGCGGAACACCTGGAGGGTTTTCTACATCAGTAGCGGGTGTACAAACTGGAATTCCAACATTAACAGGAGGATTTCCATCATCGGTAGCCGGAGTGCAAACTGGAATCCCAACATTTGTTGGCGGAGCAGCGGGAGGAGTACCAGTAGGCGTACCAACTGCATTTCCATCTTTCGTTGGAGGAGTACAGACAGGATTTCCTGTACCGGGAGTAGGTGTTGTAGCAGGAGGAGTAGGTGGATATCCGCAAGTAGTTCACGGCTACCATGGTCATCATCACCACCATCAAGGTCAACATGGCCATCATGGACATCACCACCATCAAGGTCAACACGGCCATCATGGACATCACCACCATCAAGGTCAACACGGCCATCATGGTCATCACCACCATCAAGGTCAACACGGCCATCATGGTCATCACCATCATCAAGGTCAACATGGTCATCAGGGGCAACAAGTACATCACCACGGTCACCACCACATTCATCCGCAAGCTGTTCTTTATCAAACTCACCAAGGCCAACATGGTCACCATGGACATCACCACCAAGGCCAACATCATGGACACCAAGGTCACCACCATCACCAAGGTCATCAAGGCCAACACGGTCATCATGGGCACCAAGGCCAACATCATGGACACCAAGGTCAACAGCACCAACAGCACCAACAGCACCAACAGCACCAACAATATCAGCAATATCAACAACAACAACAATCCTCTCCTTGGACAGGTGGAATTGGAGCAGGAGGAGCAGGGGCAGCAGCAGGAGCAGCTAGTATTAGTGGAGCAGCAGGACACGCAGGGCACGTGGGTCATTAATGATTGGCAGAAAAAAAGCCATAATAAAAAACTGCTAGGAAATCCTAGCAGTTTTTTTCAGCTTCTTGACGCTGACGTTCAATTTCAGCACGAAGTTGTGGTTCCGGTGCTTGCCAGCCTTCTGGCTTTAGAATCTTACCGTCGCCTTCACGGAATCGAGGCTTCCCATCAGGGAATAGTTTTGCCATGTTGGCGTTGTTTACAATTTCGAATCCTTTATCTGGACGTACGCCCATTTCTGCAAACGTTCCGAATGCAAAGTAAATAAGGTCAATCAGTGCATCGTATTGATCTTCAACAGTCGTTGCCTCTAGAAATTCTTCTAGTTCTTCCTGCATAAAACTTGCACGGATTTTTGCACGCTCTTCTGTTAATTTTGTTGGAGTATTTGTCACAGGATGTCCGAATACTTCATGCATTTTCGCAACAAGTTCGTATCCTTTATCTAAACCTTTTTCGTTTGTCATGTTGTTTCATCCTTTCTTACGTTATGCCGAAGTTTATTGTAACATAAGGTGATTATGAAATGAAAAGAACATCTTATCGAAATAAGATGTTCGCTCGTTATTCTTCTTTTTTTATTAAAAGCGATGAAATAAGATCGATGCCAAAAATACCGACGAGTAACATTGGTATAACGACAAGTAAGTAACGTGTGAAGGAAACATTTTTTAAGTATGTATGAGCAAATAAAAAGACGCCGAGAAATAAAATACCATTTAAAATAGGCTTTACTAATTTTTTAGACATAAGCTCCCCCATAAATATCTTCTCTCTCTATTTGATAATAAAAAACTCCTCTCTCCGTTGTATCATGCTGGAGAGAGGAGTTCAATCATTTCTCATTCAATAACACCAGAATTTGTAATATTTACGGTGTATTTTATATGAACCGGAACATCTTTATACATTTGTCTCCATTCTTCTAATTTGAATGGGCGATAATGTTGTTTATACTTTGCACCTAGCCCGAGAGGATCGACGCCTAAAGATTTAAATTGCTTAATTAACTTAGCAGCTTGTTTATCTAATTGTTTTTGTACATCTTTTTCAATGTTTTTTGTGTTCTTGTTATTTTCTAAGTTAATTTGTTTTGATAGTTCTTGAATACGTGCATCAAGACGAACGTGAATGAAAAAAGAAGGCTTTCCGTTTTTAATTTTTATATCGTAAGTTGGAACAGAACGAATATTATTAATCATTACGTACGCAGAATCTGTTTTAAATTCATGTGAATCTAATTTATGTTTCTCTAATAGTCCTTTAAATATGAACATATCTTTTTCCGCAATTTTACCGATATATTTATCCTTTTTAAAAAGGCCAATTCCGGTAATTTTTATTTTATCACCATGCTTCTTTAGAATGGGAATATAGTAGTCTTTTCCTTCTTGATAATAGCGAAATGCTCCTATATGTAGATTATCCGCTGGTAAAGGTCCGGTCTCCATGTTATGTTCTAGCAATTTTTTTATATAAATTGCAACGTTGTATGAAGTCGAATATTTGCCTTTTAAAAGTTCAGTACCATTCCCATCTAATAAAGCAGCATATAAAGCGTTCCCTATATTCACATCTCGGAGTAATGTATCGAATGAAGTAGACATTCCTGTTTTGGCAAGTCTTATCGTATATAGAGCGACACGCATTTGTCCACTAGCAAAAGGTTGAGAAGACTCTAAAGATGTGTCTGCTTTTACTTGTTTTACCGCATTTGCACTGCCTTCAAAAACTTGAACTTTATTTCCTTTTTTTTGAATGGGACAAACGAATGTCACTTTTACTTTATTATCTTTTGCAACGTCAAATACGGATCCTTGAATAAGTTGTACATCGTCGATAATATTTTTTTGTAAACATCCAATTAGACTGAAGAATGTTATACAAGAAATAAGTATTAATTTGCTTGTGCTTTTGATTTTTTCCATTTTCTTTTCACCCACACAATAATAAATAGGATTGGGATGTATACATAAATGAGCCAAAAACTAACCTTTGATACATTACTAATAAAGTTATTAATATCGTGTCTGTTTGTTAAAAGTTGCGAAACAATGAGAGTGATAAAGATAAAAGCAATTAAAACACCCCTTTGTTTTACACGGAATATTTCATGAGTTGCTCTCATTGACGCCCATAAAGGGAGGATAAAACTTGAAATAATAACGAGTGCATAGCCTGAAATTGCAATATATTCGAGTCTTTCTATAAATGGTAATTGAATAACTTGGGTCATAGAAAGTTGGGCCCATATCGTTTTTAACAATTGTTTTTCACTAAAAAATGCAAAGGCTAAAAGGGTGCTAAATAAATATAGAAGATTTGAAAATAGTGCTCCAAACTGAGCGTATTTATGAGATTGCATAGGCTTTTTCACAAATGGATACACCATGAGGTAAATCTCAAAACCGGTCATACTGTAGATTGACAGTTGAGCGGATTTTAAAATGTCTGAAAAAGAATGTGTGAATATAGGTAGTAAATTATCCCAATGTGAATATTTCAAAACGAATAAGCTTAGAAATAAATATCCTAATGTACCACCAACAGAGATGACGCAAATACCGGTAATTACACGAAATCCAGAAGAGATAATGTAATAGCTAACTAAGCATAAAAAGAGTGTTAACATAAAGGTAGAAGCGGTAGGAAACATCCATACTTGAATAATTTCAACATATGTTCGGATGACTGAAATACTAACGATTAAAAAATAAGCCATAAAGATGATGCTAATGCCATTTCCTAGCCATTTTCCAAATGTTTGCCGATGTAAATCAACTAAATTCCCATTTGTTTCTTTTAATAAGACATACATCATCCATATAAGAATGTGGATTAAAATTCCTGTGATTATAACTCCCATCCATCCGTCGTATCCAGCGGCCTTTGCGATGATTCGAGCGAAGCCGAGAACGCCAGCACCGAACTGTGCACCGTGAATTAAGAAGAAAACAAAGATAGGAGATATTTGATATTTTTCTTGAACTTTACTCATCGAATGCACCTCATTTCTTAATCATCAAAGTCTGATCTATGCTTTGTTGAAATTCCTTTCGCTGCTTTTTTTACATGTTGTGGCCTTGCTTGTACATCTCTTGTATCAATCATTGTTAAAGGAAAACGAATCCAAGAATCTTTAACAGATTGTTGTCTTGTTGGATAAAATAAAGCGTACGGCTTGCGTAAAGAAGTGAGTCTAAATAGATGGGTAAATAAAAAGATAAATCCAAGTGAAATCCCGAAAAGTCCTCCTATTTCTGCAAATATGAGAAACGGGAAACGTAGTAATCGAACCGCATTACCCATTTTATAAATAGGTGTAATAAAGGAAGCGAGTGCTGATAGTGCAACGATAATTAATAAAATGTTACTCGTTAAACCTGCTTGTACAGATGCTTGTCCGATTACGATACCCCCTACGATACCGAGCGTTTGACCAACTTTCATCGGTAACCTCGCGCCAGCTTCTCTCAGTAAGTCGATCGCAAGTTCTAAAAAGAGTGCTTCAATTAAAGGTGGGAATGGTACTTGTGCTCTTGATAAAATTAAGGTTTCAAGTAAATCACTTGGAATAAGTTCATAATGATAATTTAAAACTGCAACGTATAACGGTGTAGCGCAAATTGAAAATAGAACGGCAATTAATCTTAAAATCCTTGAAAATGTAGCGTACATCCAGGAGACGTTATAGTCTTCTGGTGAAATGAAAAAATCAAAATAGGATACGGGTGTTAGTAAAACACTTGGAGAACCATCAACAAAAATAGCGATTTTTCCATCAATTAGTGCTTTTGTAACTCTATCAGTACGTTCTGTATTGATATAGAGAGGGAAAATCGATTTTTCACCCATTAATTCTTGTAAATAAGCACTATCATTAATTTGATCATATTCAAGAGCGCGTAATGACTCTTCTAGAAAATCTACATTATCTTTTTCAGCAAGGTTGTCTAAATACATCATGACAACTTTTGTTTTGGAAAACTCGCCGATAATCATTTCTTTTGTTTGTAAATCTAAAACAGGAAGACGTTTTCGAACTAAATTAATGTTTGTATCAATATCCTCTACGAAACCTTCTTGCGGACCAATAACAGTTGATTCGTTTAAAGGAGGGGTTGGTGCACGATAATTATCAATTGCAATGTTTGCAAGCATACATTTTTGATCTTGCTGATTCAATTGAATAATCGCATGCCCCTTTAAAACCATATCCTCAATTTTTTGTAAGTCGTTCGTAATTGTAATGCCGCTCATCGGGATATGTTCCTTAAGCTCTTCTAGTGATGCGTTAGGTCGTTCTAAAAGAGTGGGCATTAAATACTTTTGTAATTTTTCTCCATCAAGTGAAGGGCGATAGTAAGAAATCCAATAAGGCATCGTTTCATCGTCGGATGTATGATAATTTACAAAATCACTAGACTTTTTCAGCTTCTCTATTAAATTTTGTAAAGAATGAATACGATCTTTTTCTGGTTTTGTAAAGTCATAAATACTATTACCTCCAGAGCTTTGTTGCTTACTTTGAGAAGGTTCATCTTGCTTAGCGTTTTGCTGTTTATCTTGAAACGAATCACCTTGTTTAGCACTTTGTTGTTTATCTTGAGACGAATCATCTTGTTTAGCACTTTGTTGCCTATCTTGAGAGGAATCATCCTGTTTAGCGCTTTGTTGCTTATCTTGAGACGAATCATCTTGTTTAGCACTTTGTTGCCTATCTTGAGAGGAATCATCCTGTTTAGCGCTTTGTTGCTTATCCTGAAACGAATCACCTTGTTTAGCACTTTGTTGCCTATCTTGAGAGGAATCATCCTGTTTAGCGTTTTGTTGCTTATCCTGAGAAGGGTCATTTTGTTTAGCACTTTGCTGCTTATCTTGAGAGGAATCATCCTGTTTAGCGTTTTGTTGCTTATCCTGAGAAGGGTCATCTTGTTTAGCACTTTGCTGCTTATCCTGAGACGAATCCTCTTGTTTAGTGTTTTGTTGCTTATCCTGAGACGAATCACCTTGTTTAGCGTTTTGTTGCTTATCCTGAGAGGAATCCTCTTGTTTAGCACTTTGTTGCTTATTCTGAGAAGAATCTTTTTGCTCGTTATTTTTACCTTTATTATGTTTCATACTTCTAGTCTGTTCTTTGTTATCATCCTCTTGATTGTTAGAATGCTGCTCCTGATTATCTGTTTCGTTTGCTTCTGGTTTATTTGATTTTTTTTTCTTACGTAACCAATTCCAAATCATATGTACGCCCTCTTTAATCTTGTAATATAGTGCTATTTTGTGGCTAATTTTGTATATTATTCATTTATTTATGAAAAGAAGAAGGAGATTAGTTTGCATAGAAAAAAAACTTTAGTAAGCAGTTCATACTATAACGGGGAGAGGGAGAGTCTGTGCAAATTGTAAAAAAGGAGAAGTTTGTTTTAAAAGGGTTTACGTTTGAAAATGGCAGAGAAATTCCTGTTCAAATGGGATACGAGACATATGGCACTTTAAATAGAGAAAGGTCAAATGTGATTTTGGTTTGTCATTATTTTAGTGCAACAAGTCATGCGGCAGGAAAATATACAGTGCATGATGAGGAGTCTGGTTGGTGGGATGGGCTAATTGGACCTGGAAAAGCAATTGATACAAATAAGTATTTTGTTATATGTACGGATAATCTTTGTAATGTGCAGGTGAGGAATCCATATGTAATTACAACAGGACCGAAATCAATTAATCCAGAAACTGGAGAAGAATATGCTATGGATTTTCCGATTTTTACATTTCTTGATGTAGCTTGTGTGCAATATGAGTTAATAAAAGGTATGGGAATTTCAAGGTTACACGCTGTAATCGGACCGTCGGCGGGGGGGATGATTGCACAACAATGGGCGGTTCACTATCCACATATGGTAGAGCGGATGATTGGCGTTATTACGAACCCACAAAATCCAATTATTACGTCAGTAAACGTAGCGCAAAATGCGATTGAAGCAATTCAACTGGATCCAAGTTGGAAAGAGGGGAAATATGGAGAACAGCAGCCGATAAAGGGGCTTCATTTAGCAAATAGAATGATGTTTATGAACGCGTTTGATGAGCATTTTTATGAAATGGCATTTCCTCGTAATAGTATAGAGATAGAACCTTATGAAAAGTTTGCTACACTAACATCATTTGAAAAAGAAATAAATAAAGCGACATATAGAAGTATGGAGTTAGTAGATGCAAATTCATGGATATATACTGCGAAGGCAGTTTTATTGCATGATATTGCACATGGGTTTTCTTCACTAGAAGAATCTCTTTCTAACATAGAAGCGAATGTACTTATGATTCCGTGTAAACAAGATTTGCTTCAGCCGTCTCGTTATAATTATAAAATGGTTGATATTTTGCAAAAACAAGGAAAATATGCGGAAGTATATGAGATAGAAAGTATAAATGGGCATATGGCAGGAGCATTGGATATTCATTTATTCGAAAAGAAAGTTTATGAATTTTTGAATCGGAAAGTATCTAGTTTTGTGTAGAAGGAAAATGATGGGGAAAAGGTGCAGTGTTTGAAGTAGGCACCTTTTTTCACATGATTTGTAGACGGAAAATATATGTAGCAATTGCTATACCGAAAAACGCTATGCTAAGCAATAGAAATAAGAATGACATTTCTTGTGGCGATTTTATCTTTTTATTATTTTTCATACTAAGTACAATAATTGCAGCGAGTAAGAACACAATGCCTATAATGAAAAGAAAAAGCGTCATTTTAATCGACTCCTTTCATAAAACAAGTATATTGAGGATACAATGTGCTAGTTATGTTTGTAAAGAATAAGTTTTACGAGAAAATTGAGAAATAGCTTTTCGATTCTTTGCGTTCTTTCTTTTGCATGCTAAAATTGGTAGAGAATGTTTGTGAAAAAGAAACTAAAGGTTTTATTGTATATAAGGAGGAACTACATATGACAGAAGTTAAAACAATTACTACAGAAGAGGTGCAAGAGCGTTTAGAAAATGGAGAAACGTTATTTTTAGTAGATGTAAGAGAAGATGAAGAAGTAGCGGCAGGAAAGATTCCAGAAGCTGTACATATTAAAATGGGCGATATCCCACATAAAGTAGATTTCTTTAATAAAGAGAATGAATATATCTTTATTTGTCGTTCAGGAATGCGCAGTGAAAATGTATGTCATTATTTAAATGAACAAGGGTTTAAAACAGTGAACATGGTTGGCGGTATGCTTCAATATGAAGGTGAAACGAAATAGTTAATTGAAAAAAACTTGAAACGAGTCTGTTTCAAGTTTTTTTCTTTTGCATACAGTATAAAAAAGGAGGAGGGGTAAATGGGGATTAATTTGCGTAAAGTAAAAATTATTAATAATACAGGAGCTGTTAATGTCGGTGACTGTTATGATCTCTCACCTTTAGCTGTAGCAAAAGTATATGCAGGTGCTGGAGGATCAAGTGCGGCTATTTTTTTAAATGGAAAAAGGCAGCCAGAAGCGGTCATTAGAACATCAGTATTTCTTCCGCCTTTGGCAACGAGTACACGTACGTTAGGTTCATAGAGGAAAGGTAGAGTGTAATTATGCCTGCTCATATAAAAGAGTTTGTTATTGTGAATAACACTGGAAATATATTTACCGGTGATAATTTGAGTGACACTTCATTTACTGCTTCGAAATCATATAGTGGTTCAATGGGGTGTACTTGGATTGATGTTGTTACAGTAATAGGGACGGAGACGAAGCTTTGTTTACAGCCGGGAGATTCGGTGACGACGACGTATACAAGGGGCACTCCTGCTGGTACTGTAACAGGAGCAAATATGGGGCAAAATGTAAATACATCGAGTATAGCGCAAGCTGTCCCTAATACAGATAATATGGATTCAATTGCAGGACTCCCTTAAGAAATTAAGGGAGTTTTTATTATTTAAAATAAAAATAGTCTTGGAAATTATTTTTGTAAATAGATTAAGAAGAGGCTTATTTATTATGAAAAAGATGGTTTGTAGGTGGTGAAAGTGTGAAGAATCGTGATAATAATCGGAAGCAAAATTCGTTAAGCTCTAATTTTAGAATTCCACCCGAACTTATTGGGCCTACTTTCCCCCCTGTTCCAACTGGGTTTACAGGTATAGGGATTACTGGTCCAACCGGTCCACAAGGCCCAACAGGACCTCAAGGACCAAGAGGATTACAAGGTCCGATGGGGGAGATGGGCCCGACAGGACCTCAAGGTGTGCAAGGGATACAAGGATCAGTTGGGCCAATAGGTGCAACTGGACCAGAAGGACAGCAGGGCCCACAAGGATTGAGAGGACCACAAGGAGAAACTGGAGCGACAGGACCTCAAGGGGTGCAAGGGTTACAAGGTCCGATTGGTCCAACGGGAGCGACTGGGGCACAAGGTATACAAGGGATACAGGGATTACAGGGGCCAATTGGAGCGACGGGACCTGAGGGACCTCAAGGAATACAAGGCGTCCAAGGGTTACCGGGTGTAACTGGTCCACAAGGAATACAAGGAGCACAAGGGATACAAGGAACACAAGGACCGAGTGGAAATACAGGTGCAACCGGAGCAACTGGTCAGGGGATAACAGGCCCGACTGGAATAACAGGTCCAACTGGGATAACTGGACCATCTGGAGGACCTCCTGGTCCGACGGGGCCGACTGGTGCGACAGGTCCGGGCGGTGGACCGAGTGGAAGTACAGGTGCGACTGGAGCAACTGGGAATACTGGAGCTACAGGAAGTACAGGGGTAACAGGAGCAACGGGAAGTACAGGTCCGACTGGAAGCACGGGAGCACAGGGCTTGCAAGGAATCCAAGGGATTCAAGGGCCAATTGGGCCAACAGGTCCAGAAGGTCCGCAGGGTATTCAAGGTATTCCTGGTCCGACGGGAGTAACTGGTGAACAAGGAATACAAGGAGTTCAAGGTATTCAAGGGGCAACGGGAGCAACAGGAGATCAAGGTCCACAAGGTATACAGGGGGCTATAGGGCCTCAAGGGGCAACAGGGGCAACAGGAGATCAAGGTCCACAAGGAATACAAGGAGTACCAGGGCCATCAGGAGCAACAGGGCCACAGGGAGTTCAAGGGATACAAGGTCCGATGGGTGATATAGGACCAACAGGTCCAGAAGGCCCAGAGGGACTTCAGGGGCCGCAAGGAATTCAAGGTGTGCCAGGTCCAGTTGGAGCGACGGGTCCAGAGGGTCCTCAGGGGATACAAGGTATTCAAGGACCGGTAGGAGCAACAGGTCCACAAGGTCCACAAGGAATACAGGGAATACAAGGTGTGCAAGGGATAACGGGAACAACTGGAGTACAAGGAGCAACTGGAATTCAAGGGATACAAGGGGAAATAGGAGCAACGGGTCCAGAGGGTCCCCAAGGAGTGCAAGGTGCTCAAGGGGAGATTGGTCCAACAGGTCCGATGGGTCCCCAAGGTGTGCAAGGAGTACAAGGAATTCAAGGAGCGACGGGCGCACAAGGAGTGCAAGGTCCACAGGGAATTCAAGGAATCCAAGGTCCGACGGGGGCAACAGGAGATACGGGAGCAACTGGGGCGACAGGGGAAGGCACTACAGGTCCAACAGGAGTAACCGGTCCAACAGGGGTAACAGGACCATCTGGAGGACCAGCAGGACCGACCGGCCCAACGGGGCCATCAGGTCCGGCGGGAGTAACAGGTCCATCTGGTGGACCACCTGGCCCGACAGGAGTAACCGGGGCGACAGGAGTAACAGGAGATACTGGGGCGACAGGCTCAACTGGAGTGACAGGAGCGACAGGAGAAACGGGAGCAACCGGAGTGACGGGTTTGCAAGGTCCGCAAGGAATCCAAGGTGTGCAGGGAGAGATAGGTCCGACGGGTCCCCAAGGTGTTCAAGGTCCCCAAGGAATTCAAGGAGTAACGGGGGCCACTGGAGATCAAGGTCCGCAAGGGATTCAAGGCCCACAAGGCGACATAGGTCCAACCGGCCCACAAGGAATTCAAGGCCCACAAGGTTCTCAAGGAATCCAAGGAGCGACAGGGGGAACAGGAGCACAAGGTCCACAGGGAATCCAAGGTCCGCAAGGTGACATAGGTCCGACTGGGCCACAAGGTCCAACTGGAATCCAAGGGATACAAGGAGAAATAGGTCCAACAGGTCCAGAAGGCCCAGAAGGACTTCAGGGCCCGCAAGGAATACAAGGTGTTCAAGGGCCAGTTGGAGCAACGGGTCCAGAGGGTCCTCAGGGGATACAAGGCATTCAAGGACCGGTAGGAGCAACAGGCCCACAAGGTCCACAAGGAATACAGGGAATCCAAGGTGTGCAAGGGATAACGGGAGCAACTGGAGCACAAGGAGCAACTGGAATTCAAGGGATACAAGGGGAAATAGGAGCAACCGGTCCAGAGGGCCCCCAAGGAGTGCAAGGTATACAAGGGGTGATTGGTCCAACCGGTCCGATGGGGACACAGGGAGTGCAAGGAATTCAAGGGATTCAAGGAGCAACAGGTGCACAAGGAGTGCAAGGCCCACAAGGAATTCAAGGGATACAAGGTCCGACGGGAGCAACAGGAGATACGGGGGCAACCGGAGCGACGGGAGAAGGAACTACCGGTCCAACAGGAGTAACCGGTCCAACAGGGGTGACTGGTCCGTCAGGAGGACCAGCAGGACCGACCGGCCCAACGGGGCCATCAGGTCCGACAGGAGTGACAGGTCCATCAGGTGGACCACCTGGCCCGACAGGAGCAACAGGTGCGACAGGAGTAACAGGAGATACCGGGGCGACAGGCTCAACTGGAGTGACAGGAGCGACAGGAGCAACGGGAGCAACCGGAGTGACGGGTTTACAGGGCCCGCAAGGAATCCAAGGTGTTCAAGGAGAGATAGGTCCAACCGGTCCACAGGGTATTCAAGGTCCTCAAGGAATCCAAGGAGTAACGGGGGCAACCGGAGCACAAGGTCCCCAAGGAATT
This sequence comes from Bacillus sp. GMa5/1, assembly GCF_050172015.1. Classification (NCBI taxonomy): domain Bacteria; kingdom Bacillati; phylum Bacillota; class Bacilli; order Caryophanales; family Bacillaceae; genus Bacillus; species Bacillus sp. GMa5/1. The sequence continues at coordinate 45,245 of NZ_JBNLYC010000008.1, forward strand.
CAAGGCCCACAAGGCGACATAGGTCCAACCGGCCCGCAAGGAATTCAAGGTCCACAAGGTCCTCAAGGAATCCAAGGAGCGACAGGAGCAACAGGAGCACAAGGCCCACAGGGAATCCAAGGTCCACAAGGTGACATAGGTCCGACCGGCCCACAAGGCCCGCAAGGAATTCAAGGCCCGCAAGGAATTCAAGGTCCAACGGGAGCTACAGGAGCAACCGGAGCGACAGGTCCACAAGGGATTCAAGGTCCACAAGGAATTCAAGGCCCGCAAGGAATTCAAGGTCCAACGGGAGCTACAGGAGCAACCGGAGCGACAGGTCCCCAAGGAATTCAAGGCCCACAAGGAATTCAAGGCCCGCAAGGAATTCAAGGTCCAACGGGAGCTACAGGAGCAACCGGAGCGACAGGTCTCCAAGGAATTCAAGGCCCACAAGGAATTCAAGGCCCGCAAGGAATCCAAGGTCCAACGGGGGCTACAGGAGCAACCGGTTCACAAGGCCCAACTGGAGATACAGGTCCAACCGGAGCTGGAGCCACTGGAGCGACCGGGGCGACTGGAGTTAGTACAACTGCAACATATGCATTTGCGAATAATACATCAGGAACCGCTATTTCTGTTTTATTAGGTGGCACGAATGTACCATTACCGAACAATCAAAATATTGGTCCAGGAATTACTGTTAGTGGAGGAAATACTGTATTTACAGTTGCGAATGCAGGGAATTATTATATAGCTTATACAATTAATCTAACGGCAGGATTACTTGTAAGTTCTCGTATAACTGTAAATGGCAGTCCGCTTGCGGGAACGATAAATGCTCCGACAGTTGCTACTGGTTCATTTAGTGCAACAATAATTGCTAACTTGCCTGCTGGAGCTGCTGTTAGCTTACAGTTATTTGGAGTAGTTGCAATAGCTACATTATCTACAGCAACGCCAGGGGCTACCCTGACTATTATTAGATTAAGTTAATAAGCAGAGAACCTTGAAGCTTTTATGTTTCAAGGTTTTTTTATCTTTGTATTTGTAAGTAAACCTCGTTAACCAGGGGGAGTGAATCCCCTCTAATTATTTAAAGTTTCACTTTATTCACTTGAGCAAAAACATCGCAGTTCGAAAATATATTATAATAGAATGAAAAGAAAGAAATTTGGCAGAAAGGGAGGGTGGCGATGCAGGAGATGGTTAAAGATTTTTTTGGACGCCCACTTCAAGATTTACGTATATCTGTCATTGATCGTTGCAATTTTAGATGTACATATTGTATGCCAGCGGAAATATTTGGGCCAGAATATGCTTTTTTGAAAGACGAGTTTTTACTAACTTTTGATGAAATTGAGCGTTTGGCAAAATTATTTGTTAGCATCGGTGTACGGAAAATTAGACTTACTGGCGGTGAGCCACTGCTTCGTAAAGATTTAACAAAACTTATTGCACGTCTTGTGAAAATTGATGGGCTAATAGATATAGGGTTAACGACAAATGCTATTCATTTAACGAAACAAGCGAAGGCATTAAAAGAAGCTGGATTACATAGAGTGAATGTTAGTTTAGATGCGATAGATGATGACATATTTAAGAATATTAATGGTCGAAATATTAATACGAAACCGGTAATTAAGGGAATTATAGCAGCTAAAGAGGCGGGCTTGGAAGTAAAGGTAAATATGGTTGTGAAAAAAGGGATGAACGATCATCAAGTACTACCGATGGCTGCGTATTTTAAAGAGCAAGGAATCACGCTTCGGTTTATTGAGTTTATGGATGTTGGTAGTACAAATGGGTGGAATTTTGATCAAGTCGTTACAAAACGAGAATTGATTGAGATGATTCATAAGGTGTATCCGCTTGAGCCAGCTGAAGCGCATTACTTTGGTGAAGTTGCGAAGCGATATCGGTACGTTGGAACAAATGTTGAAGTTGGTTTTATTACATCTGTTTCTGAGTCATTTTGTGTCTCTTGTACGAGGGCGAGAATTTCGGCAGATGGAAAGTTTTATACGTGCTTATTTGCGACAGAGGGTTTGGATGTAAGAGAACTTCTTAGAGGAAATCTTTCGGATGAGGAGTTATTAAGTGTTATACAAGATGTATGGATGAATAGAAAAGATAGGTATTCGGATGAACGAACAGAAGAAAGTGCAAAAAATCGTCCGAAAATCGAAATGTCTTATATAGGAGGATAAGAAAGGGGGGTATCGTATGCAGGAGCGATATTCAAGACAAATATTATTTTCTGGTGTTGGAGAAGAAGGACAGAGAAAAATAAGAGAGAAGCATGTGCTTATTATTGGTGCTGGTGCTCTCGGTGCGGCAAATGCAGAAGCGATTGTTAGAGCGGGTGTTGGAAAAGTAACGATTGCTGATCGTGATTATGTAGAATGGAGTAATTTACAAAGACAACAACTATATACAGAAGAAGATGCAAAGCAGTATAAACCGAAGGCGGTAGCGGCAGCAGAGCATTTAAGAGCGATTAATTCTGAAGTGGAAATAAATCCGGTTGTGACAGATGTAACGGTGCAAGAAATGGAAGAATTAGTGAATGATGTAGATTTAATATTAGATGCGACAGATAATTTTGAAACGCGTCTTCTCATTAATGATATTTCACAAAAGTATAATATTCCGTGGATATATGGTGGGTGCGTTGGAAGCTACGGAGTAACGTATACAATTTTACCAGGGAAAACACCGTGTTTTCGCTGTTTAATGGAGCATCCGGCGAGCGGAGCAACATGTGACACAGCTGGTATTATACAACCGGCAGTACAATTAGTAGTTGCGCATCAAACTACGGAAGCGCTGAAAATATTAGTAGAAGACTACGGAGCGCTTCGTGAAACGATGTTATCATTTGATCTTTGGAATAATCAACAGATGGCATTTAAAGTGAATAGGCAGAAAAAAGATACTTGTTTATCTTGCGGAAGGTTACGTACATATCCGAGTTTAACATTTGAAGCACAAACGAAAACAGAAGTGTTATGTGGGCGAAATACAGTGCAAATTCGTCCAGGTGTGCGGAAGAATTTTAATTTGGAAGAAATTAAAAAGCGCTTACAAAGAAGCGTAGAGATAAAGGCGACACCTTATTTATTGTCGTTTCCGGTAGAAGAATATCGTTTTGTTTTATTTACAGATGGCAGAGCTTTCATTCATGGGACGAATGATATAAATGTAGCGAAAAGTTTATATGCAAGATATATAGGTTGAACCTAAAGGGGATCCTTTAGGTTCAACGGAGAAAGGATTATGAATTTCTCGTATAATCTCCACTTTTTCCGCCTGTTTTTTCAAGTAAGTAGGTTTCGCCGATAATCATACCTTTATCGACAGCTTTACACATATCATACACAGTAAGAGCGGTAGCCGAAGCAGCTGTTAAAGCTTCCATTTCAACACCGGTGCTACCTTCTGTTTTAACTTTTACTTCAATGAGTAAACGATATTGTTCTTCTGATTGTTTCCAATCGAAAGAAACGTCAACACCTTTTAATAGTAAAGGATGGCACATTGGGATAATATCAGAAGTTCGTTTCGCAGCCATAATGCCTGCGATTTGCGCAACTGCTAATACGTCACCTTTCCCAATTTCATTGTGAGAGATTTTATCGTAAATTTCTTTCGTAACGACAATGCTAGAGCACGCAATTGCTGTTCGAACGGTTGCTTTTTTGTCACTTATATCAACCATCTTCGCGCGTCCTTGGTCATTAAAGTGTGTAAATGAAGACATGGAATTCCTCCTTGAAGTAATTTCTATTGAATATATAAAGTTTAATCGAGATAAAAAAAATTGCAAATATGAGGTGAGAAACGATGGTAGAAAAACGAATTCCAATTCAAGTTGCTGAGGCAGTAGAACGGGTAATGAAATATGCAAAGCATGGTGAAGTAGAAGAAATTTCTATTACGGAAAGTTACGGGAGAATTCTCGGGGAAGATGTTGTCTCAGATCATGACGTTCCTCATTTTGATCGTTCCCCTTACGATGGTTTCGCCATTCGAGCAGAAGATACGAAAGAAGCAACTCAAGAGAATCCAGTTGAATTTGAAGTAATAGGAGAAATCGGGGCAGGTTCTGTTTTTACAGAAGAAGTAGGATCTTTTCAGGTGGTTCGTATTATGACAGGAGCAGCTATTCCACAAGATTGCAATGCAGTCGTAATGCTAGAGCTGACAGAAGGGTTTGAGAAGAACGGGAAAACATATATGAAGTTAAAACGCCCTTTTAATAACGGTGACAATGTGTCGTTTAAAGGAGAAGATATAAAACAAAATCAAGTTCTCGTTCAGAAAGGCGTTGCAATTAATCCAGGTGTTGCCGCCTTATTAGCAACGTTTGGATATAGCACTGTGAAAGTTGTAAAACAGCCTGTTGTCGGTATTGTAACGACAGGAAGTGAATTATTAGAAGTACATGAGCCGTTAGAACCGGGGAAAATTAGAAATAGTAACTCGTATATGATCGCAGCTCAAATTATGAAAGCTGGCGGGAAAGTTCGTTATTATGGTCAACTCGCGGATGAGTTAGATGCATGTTTTACAGCTGTTCAATCAGCGGTGGATGAGGTCGACATTTTAATTACAACAGGCGGTGTATCAGTAGGAGATTATGACTACTTACCAGCTATTTATGAAAGGTTACAGGCAAATGTACTCTTTAATAAGATAGCCATGAGGCCCGGAAGTGTAACGACAGTAGCTGAAGTTGATGGAAAGTTACTCTTTGGTTTATCAGGAAATCCGTCTGCTTGTTATGTAGGCTTTGAATTATTTGTGCATCCAATTATAAAAACGTATTTGTATGCGAAGGAACCTCACGTATATAGAGCGGATGCTATTTTACAAAAAGATTTTCCAAAGCCAAATCCATTTACTCGTTTCGTAAGAGCGAACGTAACAATTGTGGACGGGGCGTTACAAGCGATGCCAGTTGGTTTAGATAAATCGAGTGCGGTATCTTCACTTGCAGATGCGAATGCTTTTATCGTGTTACCTGGAGGAACGAGAGGATTTGAGACCGGAATGAAAGTATCCGTATTATTGTTAGAGCACTCTGAGGGATGTGATTGGCCATGGGCAAAGCCCCTTCAATCTTACAAATAGTAGGATATCAAAATAGCGGGAAAACAACACTTGTTGAGAAAGTGGTGCATGCATTAGCTGAACGAAAAATGAAAGTTGCTACAATTAAACATCACGGGCACGGAGGCTTTCCAGAAGTAGCGCAAAAAGATAGCGAAAGACACCGTAAAGCTGGTGCTGTCGTAAGTAGTGTAGAAGGTGCTGGATTGCTTTCACTTTCTTCACTAAGAAAGAAATGGTCCTTGCAAGAAATTATTCGCTTATATGAGTTTTTTGAAGTGGATACAATTTTAATAGAAGGCTATAAAAAAGAGAATTACTCGAAAGTAGTGTTACTTCGTTCTGCGGAAGACATTGAGCTTTTACATAAAGTAGAAAATATAGTGGCGGTTATTACGTGGTATGATGTTCCGGCAAATATACGAGAAGAATATAAAGTATTTCATATAACAGAAGAAGAGTTGTACATAGACTGGTTTTTACAAACGGTTAGGAGTGCGAAATGATAAATACATATTATGAAGTAATTGATACAGAAATCTCAATTGAAGAAGTAACGAAGAAAGTAATTCGACGTGAATGCGGTGCTGTTACAACATTTATTGGAACGGTTAGAGAGTTTACGAAAGGGCGTCGTACATTATACTTAGAGTATGTTGCTTATAAGACGATGGCAGAAAAGATGCTAGAGAAAATTGGCTTGGAAGTGAAAGAGAAATGGCCAGGTACATATGTTGCGATTACACATCGCATCGGTACGTTGCAAATTTCTGATATAGCGGTTGTTGTTGCTGTTTCAACACCACACCGTAAAGCGGCTTATGAAGCGAACGAATATATTATGGAACGCATAAAACAAATTGTTCCGATTTGGAAAAAGGAGTTTTGGGAAGATGGTGACTCATGGATTGGTGATCAATTAGAAAAAACACCATATCCGGCGGGAGAGCCTGGGAAGGAGTTATAAGTATGATTAGAGTATTGTTATTTGCGCACTTGCAAGAAGAAGCAGGGACAAGTGAATTACAAATAGAGAAAGAAAATATTACGGTTGCACAGTTAAAAGATGTTGTTGCGAACGAATATAATGTACCAGTTTCAGAGCCAATTATGGTTGCGATTAATGAAGAATACGCAAATGAAGATGACAGGGTCCAATCTGGTGATGTTGTTGCACTAATTCCACCAGTGAGCGGTGGTTAATATTGGATTTATTAAAACGACTTTCCTACATAGGGAAAGTCGTTTTTTTATGGCAGTTTTGAGAACACTAATCTATAGAACAAGGAGGGAACTATGAAAAAAATATGTGTCGTTATCACAATGCTATGTGTGGCCTTTTTCTCTTCTCCAAGCGATTCTTTCGCGAAAGAATCAAGAGAACAGCTTTTAGAGAGTGCATTATCAAATAGGTACTATTCAGTTATTAGACAAGTGACAGAAGATCAATATGAATGTGCTTCAGTTATAGATATAAAGCGTCTCGGCAAGAAAGATGAATTTGTTCCTAGATACGAATTGAAGCTACAATTTCTTACATTTCAAGGAGCGCATAATCCGCCGAACGATAAAGTTACGCTTACTTTGGAAGATCATTTAGATCACGTAAAGATAAAGAAAGTGGAGCGAGAAAAGAATGTTTCTGACGCTATTGCAGAAAAAGTTTGTGAACGGGAAAAAGAAAAAATAAAAGCTCACTCTAACGACTTAGAGTGATAATCTATGGCATTTAGTAAAGAAAGGTAATGAGTGATGGATATATTTTTAGCGATTTTACCAGCTATATTTTGGGGAAGTATTGTGCTATTTAACGTAAAACTGGGCGGGGGCCCGTATAGTCAAACGCTCGGAACAACATTTGGAGCACTTATTTTTTCAATTGTTGTTTATATTTTTATGAAGCCAGTATTAACACCTACCGTTATCGGAGTTGGAGTTGTGTCAGGTTTATTTTGGGCGCTTGGTCAGGCGAATCAATTGAAAAGTATTGATTTAATGGGTGTTTCGAGGACGATGCCAATTTCAACAGGACTTCAATTAGTCGCGACGACTTTATTTGGCGTTATCGTATTTCATGAATGGTCCACGACAATATCGGTCGTTCTTGGGGTTTTAGCGCTCGTTTGTATTATTATCGGTGTTATTTTAACATCGCTTCAAAGTGAAGAAGAAAAGAATGCAGAGCAAGCAGCAAACTTTAAAAGAGGTATCGTAATTTTATTAATTTCAACAGTCGGTTATTTAGTTTACGTAGTAGTAATTAGGTTATTTAACGTAGATGGCTGGTCGGCTTTGTTGCCACAAGCAGTTGGTATGGTGTTAGGTGGGATTTTGCTTACCTTTAAACATCATCCATTTAATAAATATGCAATTCGCAATATTATTCCAGGATTAATTTGGGCAGCTGGAAATATGTTTTTATTCATTTCACAGCCGCGTGTTGGAGTCGCAACAAGTTTCTCGCTATCGCAAATGGGAATTATTATTTCCACGCTTGGTGGGATCCTTATATTAGGTGAAAAGAAAACGAAACGTCAATTAACGGGTATCGTTGTCGGTATCGTTTTTATTATCGCAGCCGGAATTATGTTAGGTATAGCCAAAAGTTAAAGGAGGTATGGAAATGTATAGTGATTTAGCAGGGAAAGTTGTCGTTATTACAGGATCAGCAACTGGTCTCGGAAGAGCGATGGGAGTGAGGTTTGCTAAGGAAAAAGCGAAAGTGGTTATTAATTATCGCTCACGAGAATCAGAAGCGAATGATGTGTTAGAAGAAATTAAAAAGGTAGGCGGCGAAGCGATTGCTGTAAAAGGTGATGTAACCGTCGAATCAGATGTTGTGAATCTCATTCAATCTGCTGTGAAAGAGTTTGGTACGCTTGACGTTATGATTAATAATGCAGGGATAGAAAACGCGGTACCGTCGCATGAAATGCCGCTTGAAGATTGGAATAGGGTAATTAATACAAATTTAACAGGTGCTTTTTTAGGAAGTCGTGAAGCGATTAAATATTTTGTAGAACATGATATTAAAGGGTCTGTCATTAATATGTCTAGTGTTCATGAGAAAATTCCGTGGCCACTATTTGTGCACTATGCAGCAAGTAAGGGTGGCATTAAACTGATGACAGAAACGCTAGCGTTAGAATATGCGCCAAAAGGTATTCGAGTAAATAATATTGGGCCAGGTGCAATTAATACGCCAATTAATGCCGAAAAGTTTGCTGATCCTAAAAAACGTGCTGACGTAGAAAGTATGATACCTATGGGCTATATTGGAAAACCTGAAGAAATCGCAGCAGTAGCAACTTGGCTTGCTTCATCAGAGGCGAGTTACGTAACTGGAATTACGTTATTTGCAGATGGTGGAATGACTTTATACCCATCGTTTCAAGCTGGGCGTGGGTAATATGAAAAGGACAAAGAGTTTTATCTCTTTGTCCTTTTTTACAAAAAAAATAGCGTTCGGCTATTTTAAAATTAATGATTAATTGTATCTTGAAGAAATTCTGTTGCTTGATGTTCAGTAACATTTTGTACGAGCGCGACTTCGCTGATCATCATTTTTCGTGCATTATCTAGCATTTGTTTTTCGCTCGCATTTAATGTTCTCTCTTTATTACGGCGAAGTAAATCCCGAACCACTTCTGCGCTATCTTGTAAATTGCCATTTTTCATTTTTTCCATATTCATTGTATATCTTTGTTTCCATGAGAGTGATGGGTCTGACTCCCCGTTTTGAAATTCAAGAAGTATATCATCTAACGTACCTCGATCAACGATATAACGAATACCTGATTTTTTTAATTGTTCCATCGGAAGCATTACTTGCATATCTTTACTAATGATGCGTATCACACAATATTGACGTGAAGTACCTAATATTTCTTTCTCTTCAATTGCTTCGATAATTCCTGCACCGTGCATTGGATAAACGATTTTATCACCAATTTGAAACAAATCATCCACCTCCATATGTGGTAACCACTTTTAATGATAGCATACGCATGTAAAAATGTCAAATTTTATATAATAACATAACATTTATATTAGAGTCAATAAGGTGAAGTGCTTTTTTTTATGTTTTTTTTGAACTTATTTATCCCGCATTAACGGGCAATAAGACCCCCACCTCAAAATTCAGCGAAAGCAAAGAAGTTAGATGGGGGGGCGGGCTGATAATCAGTGGAGGATGAATAAACCCCTCCGCTGATTAAAGTTTCACTTTATAGTGATTTTTTTAGAAAAATAGTACAGGTGAGAAAGAAGGCATATCCACTTATTTTTAAGCATAAAATGTAAAAGCGCTAATACAATATACCTAAATCCGTTCTTTGCAAAGGAGGGAGAGAAGGTGGGGCGCACAATAAAAATTGATATTACAAATAAAGTTGTAGCTAAATTTAGACCAAATTATTTGGAATTATATACGAGTAAATTTATGATAGGTAAGTTTTATGTCTATACTGAAGATAAAAAATATGTGTTAGAAGACGGATATATATATGAGAATGGAAAGTTTTATCGCATCATAGATACGCACCGTGGCAATAATCAAGCGGCGGAGGGCTGCGATCTAGGATGGTGTTAACATGATTCGTGTGAAAGTTTTTGATGAAAGTCACGAAAAAGACTTAGAAGACGCTGTGAATGTGTTTTTGAAAAAGATTGATGATAGCAACTTTGTAGATATTAAGTATCAAGTTGGTGTTTCCATTAACGACGATGAAAACCAAATTTATTGTTTTTCAGCAATGATCGTTTATAAAGCATAAAAAAGAGCTGGCTCACCCAGCTCTTTTTTATGTTTTATGTTGGGACAACATGTGTCGGTAATACGTTCATAATAGATTGGGGTGTGCCTAATTTCTTTGTCGTTAAAAGAGGCTCCCCTGTTTCATGATTTTGGGCATCTTTACACATACCAAGGTGATAACGATCACCTAAAAATGGATCAATATAAAAACCGTTTTTGAATACTTTATCATTCGGATGTTTTTCATGATGAATATCAGAGCAGTTAATGCAATAGAACATAGCTTTCATCCCCTTTTTATTTTTGTTTGAAAAAAGTGAGTCGGTAGTCATTTCGCTCCTGAGGAAATGTTGAGGAGAAGAGAAATAACTACCTACTCAAATGGTGGGCATATTCCTTCTGATTTGTCATATCTCGCGTATTGTCCCTTGAGGGAAGGAGGAGAGACGAAGTACGCATGATATAAGTAAGGCGCTTCTCTCAAGATAAATGATGGAGTTTCATGTTGAGAGAAGTTTTTATTTTGTATTGCCTTTGTGAGTATATTATGAGGAAATGCTAAGAGGGTGTTTGTCCTGTTGAAAAAATGTTGAGAATTTCTCAACAGTAAAAGAATTAGCGTTGACATGAAACTAAAAGGTGTTATATTATCGAAGTATAACCAAAAGGTGTTATGTTATAACGCCGAGTAAAGGAGAATGAAAATGGAACAACAAAATACATTAAATGATATTAAACAAACAATCGTTTTTAACGCGTCTATTCAAAAGGTATGGAGTGTAGTATCAACTGCAGAAGGGATTGCGTCATGGTTTATGCCAAATGATTTTGTATTAGAGGTAGGACATGAATTTCATGTGCAATCACCATTTGGGCCATCACCATGTAAAGTGTTAGAAATTGATGAGCCAAACCATTTATCTTTCTCATGGGATACAGATGGCTGGGTTGTTTCATTTAATTTGAAAGACTTAGGAGATAACAAAACAGAATTTACGTTAATTCACGGCGGCTGGAAACATCCTGATGAAATTCTTCCGAAAGCAAATGCGAAGAGCTCTATTATTCGCGATAGAATGAGCGGTGGTTGGGTAGCAATTGTAAATGAAAAACTGAAAAAGGTTGTCGAAGGCTAAGTGTCCTCGTCAGCAGCGAAATATGATGTATTTCAAGCAATTGCTGATCCAACCCGCCGAGAAGTAATACGGTTATTAAGTGACAAAGAGTTACCGATTTCCAAAATAACGGATCATTTTCCGATGAGTCGTACTGCGGTTGTAAAGCACCTTCATATTCTTTCGGAAGCGAATTTAGTAAGTGGAAGAAAAAGTGGAAGAGAGAAGATATATCGTTTGCATCCAGAACCATTAGAAGAATTACAACAGTGGCTCTCATATTATGAACGTTTTTGGGATAATAAATTATCCATGCTGAAACATATTGTGGAGAATGAAGAATAAAAAAAGGATGACCAAAATGGTCATCCTTTTTATTGTTGCTCACTTGTTTGTGTAGCTGGCTTTAATAAAAGCCAAGCGATAATTAATGTAAATACTGCTAATACGAAAGTACTCATATAAATGACGTGTACGCTTGATGCTAATGCAGATTGTGATTCGGTTACTACGTTTGCTGTATTACCGCCATGTCCACCAGATACAAGATCAAGATTTTTAATACCACGTGCGTGAATCATCGTATTGAAGATTGTACCGAATATTGCAGCACCTAACGTTTGACTAAATGTATTAATAAATGTGTTTAAACCAACAGCTGTTCCACGTGTATGAGCTGGTACGGCTGCTTGAATTGTTACCATGTAAATCGGTGTCACAAGCCCCATTCCTAAGCCGAATAATCCGACTGCTACATAAATAAGGAACGATGGTGAATTTGTTGATAGTGTAAATAATAAGAACGTAGCGACTGATAAAATGCTAGCTCCAAGTAAAATAATTTGTTTCGTTTTTAATTTGCCTACTAAGTTACCAGAGAAAATAGCGCCAAATGTCCACATAACAGGGATTGGCATTAAAATAAGTCCAGCTTCTGTAGCATTTTTCCCTAATACACCTTGGCTCCAAATTGGAAGGTACATTGTAATACTAATAATCATTGCGCCAGCAATAAGAGTTAATATATTTATCGTAGATAATGTACGGTTAGAGAAAAGTGCTAGCGGAATTAATGGTTCTGGAGATTTTTTCTCGATGAATAAGAAAATAATAAATGAAATAGCGGCAAAGATTAATAGGCCGATAATTGTCATGTCTCCCCAGTTTTGCTTACTGCTACCTGTTAATAATGCATATAGTAGAGCGATTGTACTTAATGAGAAGACTGTTGCACCAAGATAATCGATATGATGCTTAGCAGGTTTAATAGATTCTTTGTAGTAAATTGCAATCATTAAGCAAGCGATAATTCCGAATGGAACGTTTAGGAAGAAAATATAGCGCCAAGAAAGGGAATCAACTAAAAATCCACCTACTAACGGTCCGATAACACCGGATACACCCCAAACGGCACTCATCCAACCTTGTGCTTTCGCGCGGTCTTTCGCTTCGCTATATAAGTCTCCAATAATCGTCATTGTGATTGGCATAACAGCACCAGCACCGATACCTTGAAGCGCGCGGAAAAAGATTAATTGTTCCATCGATGTAACGACTCCGCAAAGTGCAGAACCGACTAAAAAGATTGTAGCTCCGATCAGTAAAACTTTTTTACGGCCAAATAAATCAGCGAGCTTTCCGTATATTGGAGTCGAAACAGCTGTTGCAAGCATATAAATTGCATATACCCAACTAACAAGTTCGACGCCTGACAAATCACTCGTTATACGAGGGATTGCTGTACTAACAATCGTTCCTTCTACCGCAGAAAGAAACGTCATTAACATTAAAGACATCATGACTTTTTTTCTCATTTGTTTTCCCCTTACCCTTTTTAAATATTCAACAATATAAAATATAAAGGTACTAAGGTAAATAAAGCAACAAAAAAGCAATGGAAAGTTACATGGAGCAGATATTTGTCGTTTCTTGTCGGTAAGTCGATAAATTTGGGAAATCGCCGATATAAGTTGCAGAATCGCTGATAAATTTGGAAAATCGCCGATATAAGTTGCGGAATCGCTGATATATTTGTGGAATTGCTCATATAATTTCATGTACCTATAAAAAAAGAAACAGGAATCCCTGTTTCTTTTTTTAATACTGCATTTTCGCGTTTTCTCCAGCTGTCGTTCCGGCAATTCTACCAGTAACAAGGGCTGATGTAATATTATAGCCACCAGTATAACCGTGAATATCAAGAACTTCTCCGCAGAAATATAAGCCGTTCGTAAATTTAGAAGACATTTCTTTCGGGTTAATTTCTTTCACGGATACACCGCCGCCAGTAACGAATGCTTTTTCAATTGACTGCGTACCATTTACATTCACAGTAAACTCTTTAAAGTCTTTCACAAGTGCACGAATCTTTTCGTGAGAAACTTGTCCAGCTTGTTCGCTGCCGTCAATTTCATTTTTTTCTAATAAGAATAGGAAGTAACGTTCAGGAACATAACCTTTTAAAACGTTTTTAATTCCTTTTTTCGGATCTTCTTTCATTTGTTTCAGCATGCGCTGAAATAGTTGCTCACTATTTTCCTCTGGCAATGCATCAATACTCATTTGTATTGTATTCGTTTTAAACTTTTTCAGTGCTTTCACGACGAATTGACTACAGCGAAGAGCAGCGGGTCCGGATAGGCCGAAATGAGTGAAGAGCATGTCCATTTTGTGAGAAATGATAGCTTTTCCTTTCGGGTTTAATACACTTAAGTTTATATCACGTAAAGCAAGACCTTGTAATGAGCGGTCACGTATAAACGGCTCGTTTGAAAGGATAGGTACTTCTGTTGGGAATAATTCTGTGATTGTATGACCCGCTTTTTCAGCCCAAGCATATCCGTCTCCAGTAGATCCGGTTTGAGGAACTGATTTTCCGCCAACAGCGATAACGACGTGATTTGTTTCTAACACTTCACCTGTTTGCAGTATAACTGCTTTCGTTTGACCATTTTCATATTCAATCGTTTCAACAGGCGTATTTGTACGAATTTTTACACCTAAGTCTTTTAATCGTGTTAAAAGTGCGTCTACAACAGATTGTGCTTTGTTTGACACAGGGAACATGCGACCGTGGTCTTCTTCTTTCAATTTAACACCAAGATTTTCGAAGAATGTAATAATATCTTCATTATTAAAAATAGAAAAAGCGCTGTATAAGAAGCGACCGTTTCCTGGTATATGTTTAACAATTTCATCAAGTGGTAGACGGTTCGTTACGTTACAGCGTCCGCCACCAGAAATTGCAAGTTTACGCCCAAGTTTATTTCCTTTATCAAGAAGTAAGACATTTGCGCCTTCTTCTGCAGCACCAATTGCAGCCATTAGCCCAGAAGGACCGCCGCCGATGACAATAACATCATAATGCATAATATATCGACCTCATTTTCTACATTTCCTGCCTAAAAGAATAGCATGTTTTCCCTTAAAAGAAAAATAGAGTGAAGTACTGCTTAATGAGAGAATTGTGGTACAATACAAAAGTTAGAGTTCAGCACTATCCTGCCATTTGTAGGCGATAAGACTAAAACCTCAAGATTTAGGAGAAGTAAATAGGGAGTCTGTTAGCCTGTAAATGCTCGAATGGTTCAACTAATAAGGAGTAGGAGAGAAGTCTCCAACTAATTATAGTTTCACTTTATGTAGATGTAGGAGGATTTTTGTATGTCCGATTCGAAATTTCTGCGCGGAACGCTTATTGTTACGCTAGGGACATTTTTAGTAAAGTTCTTAGGCATGATTTACGTCTTTCCGTTTCATGCATTAGTAGGAACAGAAGGCGGAACGCTCTATACATATGGATACATTCCATATACGATCTTTTTAAGTATCGCAACGGCAGGTGTGCCACTTGCTGTTTCAAAATTTGTTTCCAAATATAATGCGCTTGGCGATTATAAAACGAGCCGGAGAATGTTCCGCTCGGGAATGGTTATGATGATAGTAACAGGAGTTCTTTCGTTCCTAGTACTGTACATGACGGCGCCATTGTTTGCAGAAGCGATGCTTGGTAAACAAAGTATACACAATAATGTAGGAGAAGTTACGACGATCATTCGTCTTGTAAGTTTCGCACTTATTGTTGTACCAGCAGCGAGTTTAATTCGTGGTTATTTCCAAGGTCACCAGTCTATGGGACCAACTACCGTTTCACAAATTATTGAACAAATTATTCGTATCGTCTTTTTATTAGCGGGTAGTTTTATCGTTATTAAAGTACTTGGCGGTACAGTTGCAACAGCAGTTGGAGTAGCGACATTTGCTGCGTTCGTTTCAGCGGTTGGAGCACTCGGTGTGTTAATTTGGTACTGGTTAAAACGTAAAAAATATTTGGATCAATATTTAATTGAACAAACTGTACCAGAATCAACAGTAAGCACCGTTCAATTGTTTAAAGAGTTATTTGCATATGCGATTCCTTACGTTGTAATTGGGTTAACAATTCCTTTATATCAACAAATTGATACATTGACATTTAACTCAATTATGCAGGCGATTGGTCAAGGGGATATCGCAGAGCGAGCTCTCGGTATTTTCACAATGTGGACGCATAAGTTAATTATGATTCCTGTATCACTTGCAACAGCGTTTAGTTTAACGCTTGTACCAGCAATTACAAAATCATTTACTGAAAAACAATACCGTTATTTGAAATTACAAATTACACAAACATTCCAGGCGAATATGTTTTTAACATTGCCAGCAGTTGTCGGTATTTCTTCACTGGCATATCCAATTTATACTGCGTTTTACGATTCAGATCCACTAGGTGGACAAGTATTAATGTGGTATGCACCAGTTGCGTTGTTATTCGCTTTATTTACAGTAACAGCGGCAATCCTGCAAGGTATTAACCAGCAGAAGCATGCGATTATTGCGCTTATAATGGGCGTTATTTTGAAATTTGTATGTAACGTAATCTTTATTCGTTATTTCGGTACAGTAGGAGCAATTCTAGCAACAGCAGTTGGTTTCTTAGCTTCTGTTTGGTACACAAATCAACAAATTAAAAAATACGCACACTATTCATTCGGTGTTGTATATAAAAGAACATTCCAAATTGCAGTACTAACACTTATAATGGTCGTTGCTGTAAAACTATCACAATGGCTTCTATCCTTCATGATTTCGCCTGATGGCCGTATTGGTGCTCTTATAACAGTTGCAATTTGTGCAGGTATTGGCGGTCTTGTTTACGGATTGTTAGCAATTCGCACAGGAGTACTTGAAAGAGTATTTGGTGGAGAAGCATTAGATAAAATTCAACGTAAACTTGGTAGTAGATTTAAAATAAAGTTGAAATCAAGAGGGGCGTAATTACGTCCCCTTTTCTATGATAAATAAAGAAGGTGAAAAACGTGAGATTAGATAAATTATTAGCAAATATGGGATATGGAAGTAGAAAAGAAGTAAAGAAATTATTGAAAGATGGCGTTGTGAAAATTGATGGAACGCCAGTAAAAGATGCGAAAGTTCATGTAAATGTAGAAGAGCAAGAAGTTATGATTCACGGTGAAGTTGTGGAATACAAAGAATTTGTTTACTTAATGATGCATAAACCACAAGGTGTTATTTCAGCGACGGAAGATGATAATCATGAAACAGTAATAGATTTATTAGAATTAGAAGATGCAATCTTTGATCCGTTCCCAGTTGGACGACTTGATATCGATACGGAAGGTTTCTTATTGATAACAAATGATGGGAAGTTATCACATCAATTATTATCTCCGAAAAAGCATGTGCCGAAAAAATATTATGCACACGTTGCAGGAGTAGTAACAGAAGAGGATGTAAAAGAGTTTGCTAAAGGTGTTATTTTAGATGATGGCTATGAAACAAAGCCAGGTGCACTTACAATATTGAAAAGCGATGATATTTCTGAAATTGAGCTTGTGATTACGGAAGGGAAATTCCATCAAGTGAAGCGTATGTTTGAAGCGGTAGGGAAAAAAGTAGTCTACCTAAAGAGAACAGAGATGGGTCCGTTAGTATTAGATGAAGAACTAGAACTTGGACAATACCGAGAGCTAACAGATGAAGAAGTAGAAATGTTAAAAACATATCAAGTAGATACTGAAAAGTAGTACCTTTATAGGCGCAGAAAAGACCCCTTTCTAATTATTAGAAAGGGGTATGTATTTATTTACATACAATTATTTTTCATTATGAGGTCATTCTCACTTTCTTTCCTGTTGTTGTCCACTTACCGCGGCAAGGGCTATACACGAGTTCATTAAACTGCAACACATTTAGATCACGTTGTATCGTTCGCGGTGTGATCCCGAACTCATCTACAAGGTCTTTCGTCGTTACCGTTCCGTTTTCATTGATGTACATATAAATTGATTTAATGCGTGTTAGCATACGAGTAGTTGTAGGTTTCAAGAGAAAACCACTCCTCTACTAGTTTTTTTGACCCCATTCAGGAAAGAAGGTCGTTACTACCATTGTACTCTACATGATAAAATTCATGCTTTAATCTACTTAAATTTTACAGAAATTTAACAAATATTCATATAGAAAAATATTGGTAGTTGACATTGTATATATGGTCAGTCAACTAACACATAAAATTCTACGTAAAACGCCAAATTCCTGCAAATTTTTTTGAAAAAATAAAAGAAAAACTAATAAGAAATATCTGAAATATTACAATTGTTCGGTATTTAGTTTTCGTGTATGGCATAAGAGATTTCGGTTTGTTATGATGAAAGAAACAATATAGTGAAGGATGGATGCGTGATGTCAGCAATTAATTGGACAGAAGAAGTTGCGAAACGAAAAGATGATTTAATTCGTGATACACAACAATTTTTACAAATTAAAAGTGTATGGGAAGAAGAATCGGCGAAAGAGGGCGCACCATTCGGTGAAGGTGTAGAAAAAGCTTTATCTTTCATGTTACATAAAGGAGAAACTGAAGGTTTTGCTTCTAAAAATTTAGAAGGATATGCAGGTCATCTTGAAATGGGACAAGGAGAAGAGTTAGTAGGTATTCTTTGTCACGTTGATGTTGTACCAGAAGGAGATGGCTGGACGACTCCTGCATATAGTGCGGATATTCGCGATGGAAAGATTTTTGCACGTGGTGCAATTGACGATAAAGGCCCAACGATGGCAGCATATTATGCGATGAAAATTGTGAAAGAATTAGGCTTACCTCTTTCCAAACGTGTTCGTATGATTATAGGAACAGATGAGGAAAGTAATTGGAAATGTGTAGATCACTACTTTAAAAATGAAGAAATGCCAACAATCGGTTTTGCACCAGATGCAGACTTTCCAATTATTAATGCAGAAAAAGGAATTTCTGACATACAAGTTGTGCAAAATGGTAGTGAAGAGAAAAAAGGTACATATGAACTTGTTTCATTTGATTCAGGGCGCCGTTTAAATATGGTTCCTGATTTTGCAGAAGCGGTTATAACAGGAGAAGATGTAAATGCACTTACAGTAGCATATGAAGAGTATTTACAAACTGCTAAAAAAATAGGGAAATCGACTATAGAAGGAAATGCAGTGACGTTGCAAATAGAAGGAATTTCAGCGCACGGATCTACTCCTGAAAAAGGAGAAAATGCAGGTTTATTATTAGCAAACTTCTTAACTACAGTTTCACTTGATGGAAAAGCAACTGCATTTGCGACATTTGCAACAGAAACATTTACTGGTGATATTTTTGGTGAAAAAGCTACTATTGCTTATAAAGATGAAATTAGCGGTCCGTTAACAGTGAATGTCGGTCGCATTTCTTATACGAAAGAAAACGGTGGTAACTTAGGGCTAAACGTACGTTACCCAGTTACAACTAACTTTGAAGAAACAATTGTGAAGTTGAAAGAATATGTTGGTACGCATGGTTTTGAAGTGGCTGACTATTCTAATTCTCGCCCACATCACGTCGATAAAGATCACGTATTAATCCGTACGTTACAACGTGTGTATGAAGAACAAACAGGTGAAAAAGCAGAACTATTAGCAATCGGCGGCGGTACTTATGCTCGTTCATTAAAAGCTGGTGTGGCATTTGGGCCGCTATTCCCTGGAAAAGAAGAACTTGCACATCAAAAAGATGAGTATATCGAAATTGAAGACTTATTAAAAGCAACAGCAATTTACGCGCAAGCAATTCATGAATTAGCGAAGTAATGGATATATAAATAATGTCCGCTCTCTATTTTGGAGAGCGGCTTCTTTTTACCTGAATGAGATAAGAAAGAAAAGCAACAATAGAAAGAAGGAGAAGATGTACATGGAACTGCATTATTTTGTCGCAATTACGTTACCGAATCATATAAAAGAAATGCTGTATAACTATAAAAAGGACATGCAAGAGGAATTACAATTTCGTTCATGGGTACATAAAGAAGACTATCATATTACCCTTTCATTTTTAGGGAGTGCAACGGAGGAACAATTAGAGGGAATAAAAAATGGATTACAAACAGTTGCAGAAACAAAAGAACTATCGTTCACGTTACAAGGTTTTTCAACGTTTGGTAGGGAAGATCAGCCCCGTATTTTTTGGGCGAAGGTAAGTGAGAATCACAATTTGTTTCAGTTGCAAAAGCAAGTACATGCCATTTGTGAAGAAAATGGATTTTCTCTAGAAATACGCCCGTATCACCCGCATATTACCGTTGCTCGTAAATGGATAGGAGAAGAAAAGTTTCGTTTAGAAAGTATAAAAGAAGTGCCTGAAATATCATTTCAAGCAGATACAATTACTTTATACGAATCCCACGTGAAAGAAACCCCGAAGTATAAATCGATTGCTGAAATAAAATTACAAAAATAGAATGTTGAAAACGTTTTTTATGCAGGTGAATATACTATAGAGAAGAATGGAGTTACTGTATAGAGTCTTGTTGATAAGAAAAGCCTTATCATTTGCAGCTCATTTTATCTCGCCTAATTGGTGAAGGCTAATAATAAGTGAGGATGGAAAAATTTTCTCGCTCATTAAAGTTTCACTTTATTTTAACTTTGAGAATGATGGTGATTTTTTTATGTTGAAAGTAAAACGTCCATTTGATGCCTATTTAGATGAAATGAATAAAATTACAATTTTGCTCCCACATGCGTATGGAACAAGTCGGACATTTCGTTTGCAAGAAGGAAGTAATGTGAAAGATTTACCGATTGCTCATACTATTGCGCTTCCAGATGCAACGAAGTATGAGTGCTTTATAGAAGAGCCGCTAGATGTGGGGAAGTATTATACAGTACGAGATGAACGGAATGAAGAAACTGATTTACAAATAGGTGCTGTTATTCGAACAAAAATTTTCGAGGAAAAGTATTATTACGAAGGTACAGATTTAGGTGCTGTGTATCAAAAACAAGAAACGACATTTAAAGTATGGGCCCCAACTGCAAGGCTTGCGAAAGTAAGAATTTATAAGAGTGATAAAGAATATACCGATCATGAAATGTACAGGGGAGAAAACGGAGTTTGGATTCAAACATTACAAGGTGATTTAGACGGAGCACGCTATACATTTCTTGTTTGTATTAATTTAATATGGAACGAAGCGGTGGATCCTTACGCAAAGTCAGTGACTGTAAATGGAAAGTATGGCATTGTTATCGATTTAGAAAAGACGACTGTAACGAAACGAGAGCAATTACCACCATTACAAGCAATGACAGATGCCATATTGTATGAGTTGCATATTCGTGATGCTACTATTCATCCGAACAGTGGAGTGAGTAAAAAAGGGACGTATAAAGGGCTAATGGAAGAAGGAACAACAGGACGAAATGGGACATTGACAGGTTTGTCTCATATAAAAGATTTAGGCGTTACGCATGTTGAATTATTGCCTTTATATTGTTTCGGTGGTGTGGATGAGGCGAATCCTTCTTCTGCCTATAATTGGGGGTACAATCCATTATATTACAATGCACCAACAGGATATTATGCTACAAACCCCTCTGATCCGTATAACAGGATAGTTGAGTGCAAACAACTAATTGAAACATTTCATGAACAAGGTATTAGGGTGATTATAGATGTTGTATATAATCATGTTTATGAAAGAGAGCTATCATCATTTGAGAAGCTTGTTCCAGGATACTATTTTCGTCATGGTGAAGATGGTATGCCTTCTAATGGGACGGGAGTCGGAAATGATATAGCATCTGAACGGAAAATGATGAGGAAATTCATTGTAGAGTCTATTTTATATTGGCTTACTGAATACAATGTCGATGGATTCCGATTCGATTTAATGGGAATTTTAGATGTTGATACAATGAATATGATAGAGAAAGAAGTGCGAAACATAAAACGAGATGCTTTGTTATTAGGAGAAGGATGGGATTTACAAACACCGCTTCCTCTTGAGGAAAAAGCAACGTTAAATAATGCGAAGAAAATGCCACATATCGCGCAGTTTAATGATCAATTTCGTGATGGGATAAAAGGGAGTACATTTCATATAAATAAGCGTGGTTTTGCATTTGGTGGGCATGTAGACTGTAATCATTTGCAGTATATTGCAGCAGGAAGTCTTTTAAGTATGAAAGAAACAGGGCTGTTTTTAGAGCCGGCGCAAAGCATTAACTATGTAGAATGTCATGATAATATGACGATGTGGGATAAACTAGTGCGCAGTAATGAAGAATCAGAAACGATTTTGAAAAAACGTCACCTATTAGCGAGCGCAATGGTTATTCTTTCACAAGGCATTCCTTTCTTACACGCAGGGCAAGAGTTTTATCGTACGAAGAAAGGAAATGAAAATAGTTATAATGCAAATGATGAGATCAATCAATTAGATTGGGATCAAAAAGAGAAAGAGATAGAAACCGTTAACTATATAAAAGGTTTAATTGCGATTCGTAAAGAGCATGGGGCATTCCGATTACAAAATGCAGACCTTATAAAAAAACATATGACTTTTTTACAAACATCTACAGAAGTACTTGCATATCACCTAGAGCATGCAGAATCGTTTGGGCCGTGGAAAGAGATTATCGTCTTATTTAATAGCGGTTTAGAAGCTAAAACTGTGCAACTTCCGAAAGAAGCAACGTGGCATGTGTTAGTAAACGAAAACGAAGCGAAAATAGAGCCAATTTCTTCATTTAGAGGAAAGGAACTTAGGCTCGCTCCAATTAGCACGTATATATTGACGATAATGTGACAAATCGCTACTTGACGATGAGAATGTAATAAATGTAGAATTGACAAAGGTGACGATTTTGATAAGTTGTCATTCTATGACAGGTTTTGTAAAATAAAATAGAGAATTTTTGGCTTAGGCTAATTTTTCTTTTCATTTACAGTAAAATATATGAATCCACAACATGTGTAGAAATGTTGCGGTTTTTCTTTTCATAACTATAAAAGATAAGGATTTGTTAACGGGTAATGAATATGGAATGGTTGGAACAATTATTAGGAAAAGAGTGGAGTCTTGTACCGGCTGGTGGAGTAACGGGCGATGCATATATTGCGCAAAACGGACAACAGAAGTTATTTTTAAAGCGGAATACATCGCCCTTTTTAGCGGTATTGTCAGCAGAAGGAATTGTTCCAAAATTACTTTGGACAAGAAGGGTAACGAATGGTGATGTAATTTCTGCTCAAAAATGGCTTCCGGGACAGAAGCTAGAGCCAGAGGATATGAAACTAGAACGTGTTGCGAAACTTTTGAAGAAAATACACTCCTCTAAAGCGCTTGTACAGATGATTCAAAGACTTGGGAAGCAGCCGCTTCACGCACAAGAGTTATTACAACAACTGCAACTCGTTTTAAGAGGAGATATAAGGGATGATGAAACAATTCAGCAAGGCCTTCAATATTTAATGGATTCATTAAAAGCTATTGAATACAATGAATTCGTTGTATGCCATTGTGATGTAAACCATAACAACTGGCTATTGTCGGATGAAGATGAATTGTTTTTAATTGATTGGGATGGAGCTGTAATTGCTGACCCAGCTCTAGACCTCGGTATGTTATTATATTGGTACATTCCGCGCCAGGAGTGGAGTGAGTGGCTCGGTTATTATGATATTGAAATGGATGAATCGCTGCTTAGGCGTATGAGATGGTATGTGATAGCACAAACGATTTTGTCTATTCAATGGCATACAACAAAAAAACAGCAAGCAGAAGCTGAATATTGGCATCAATATTTACAGCAACTACTTGCTTCAGAATAATACTTAAGAAAAATTGTCCATTCCAGCAATCCACTGAGTAAGTTGTTCTTGATTATTGGAAATATGGTTGTCCAAATTAGAGGAAGATTTACCCGATTGACTATAAGAATATACATCGTTTAGCATTGTTTTAGCGTCACTACTTATATTATCGTTTGCGAGTAATGATTGAATGAGGCGCTCTAATTGCTCGCATTCTGAAACTGTCCCGCAGCAATCACTTTGGTGGTTTACTAAAATATCTTTCAGCACTTCTAATTGATGTTGTTGATTAATTGGCATGAACGGATCATCCTTTCGATTGTTTTTCTCTTCAAATGTAAGAGAAAAAGCTGTTTCGTCATGGAATGTTTAATGCTGTATGTAGTTTTTATCAAAATGGTACATCTTATACTTGAAAGAAACGGACCGAGTGCTCGTACGTACTTGGTTTTTTGTTTGGTAGATTGATTAAAAAAGAAAGAAGGAATTATTCCTTTAAAATAGCTATGTAAAGAGAGGGAAACATCTATGCGTTTAAGACATAAACCGTATGCAATGGATCGAATTAATGAATATTCACATATCGTAATCGGAAACCCAGAGGAGCGCGCTGGTAGCTGGAAAGAAGTATTTGGAAACGAACAACCAATTCACATTGAAGTAGGTACAGGTCGTGGCCGCTTCATGTATGATATGGCAAAAGCGAATCCACATATTAATTATATTGGAATTGAAAAATTCACAAGTGTTGTTGTAGATGCACTTGATAAATTAATTGAAGAAGAATTACCAAACTTAAAGTTAATTAATAAAGATGCTGAAGATTTAACAGTTTTCTTTGCGAAAGGTGAAATTGATCGCGTTTATTTAAACTTCTCAGATCCATGGCCAAAGAAACGTCATACGAAGCGTCGTTTAACGTATAAAACATTTTTACGTAATTACGAAGAAGTGTTAGTAGAAGGCGGAGAAATTCATTTCAAAACAGATAACCAAGGTCTATTTGAATATTCTCTTATGAGTATGGCTGAGTATGGTATGTTACTAACGTACTTAAGCTTAGATCTTCATAACAGCGACTTTGAAGGTAACATCATGACTGAATACGAAGAGAAATTCTCTAGTAAAGGTCATCGTATTTACCGAGTTGAAGCAAAATATCGTACAGAGCCTATGCAGTAATGCATAGGTTTTTTTACATCTAAAATAATCAGAATTTTATGTTAAGATTAATTGAAAGGGGGATGTGTAATGGAACAGTTACAAATTGGAGATATAAAAGTAACGTGGTTAAAAGGCGGGAATACACATTTAGACGGGGGAGCGATGTTTGGTGTTGTGCCGAAAGTACTTTGGTCACGTAAGTATAAACATAATGATACAAATCATATTTATTTACGAACAGATCCGTTACTTTTGCAAACGAAAGACGGAAATATGCTCATTGATTCCGGAATAGGAAACGGTAAATTGAATGAGAAGATGAAGCGGAATCAAGGTGTAACAGAAGAATCATCGGTTTATGAATCATTAGAAAAACTAGGATTAAAGCCAGAAGATATTCACTATGTTTTAATGACGCACCTTCATTTTGATCATGCATCTGGTTTAACAAAATGGGAAGATGATCACCTTGTACCAGCGTTTCCGAACGCGAAAGTTTACGTAAGTGAAACAGAGTGGAATGAAATGAGGAACCCAAATATTAGATCCCGTAATACATATTGGAAGGAAAATTGGGAGCCGATTGTAGATCAAGTTGTTACGTTCCAGCAAGAAATAGAAATTACAGATGAAATAAAAATGGTGCATACAGGTGGTCATAGTGATGGACATGCAGTTATTGCTTTAGAAAGCCATGGGGAAACGATGCTTCATTTAGCAGACCTATTACCGACGCACGCACATCAAAATGTATTATGGGTAATGGCATACGACGATTATCCGATGACCTCGATTGAAAATAAACAAAAGTGGATGAAGTATGGTGCTGAAAAAGAGGCATGGTTTACGTTTTACCATGACGCATATTATCGCGCTGTGAAGTGGAATGAGGAAGGGCATATCGTAGAAAAAGTAGAACGGAAAACGAGTATAGAAGCATAAAAATAGGAGGTTGTTCCATCATATTTATTGGAGCAGCCTCTTTTTTATTGTCGGGTTTTGTCGGTAAGTCGATATATTTAAACAAACGCTGATATAAATTGAGTTGCGCCGATATAATTGGGAAATCGCTGATATAAATTGAGTTGCGCCGATATAATTGGGAAATCGCTGATATAAATTGAGTTGCGCCGATATATTCGGAAAATCGCTGATATAATTTTAATCAATACCCGCAATTTCAAAAAAATAAGAGGTTCACCTAATGGGAACCCTCCTTTTTATGCTGCTATAACCTCTAAAACAGTACCTGTTTTAGCATCAACTAAAAATTCAAATCGTTCTTGTATATCATTTAACATTGTTGTAAGACCGCCGCGATAAACTTCATATGCGACATCATATTTTTCAAATGTCTCTGGAACCATATGTACCCAAGAGCCAGTAATTTCACCTTTATGACTTAATGCTTGTTTCACCATTTTCAATGCTTTTTCTGAAGAAATATGGGATTGTTCTTGTACTTTGTTTGCAACGAGATAACCAGCTGCGAACCCAACGCCAAGACCTGCTACTAAACCTTTCCAGCTCATATATTCACCTCAATTCTATAAAATAAAAATAGTGTACCGATAATAATTATAAAGCAAATACAGCCAAAAAAGAAGAAACTAGAAACATTTCGAAAATTTCGTTACAATAAAAGAGGTATTCTACTAAGGTTTGAAAGAAGGGGACTTCGTGAATAAAGAGACATTACAATTATTTCGTACGTTAACAGAATTACAAGGTGCATCAGGTTTTGAACATGATGTACGCCGTTTTATGAAACAAGAATTAAGCAAATATGCGGATGAAATTGTACAAGACGGTTTAGGTAGCGTATTTGGTCTGAAAAAAGGGGACGAAACTGGCCCGCGTGTTCTTGTAGCAGGTCATATGGATGAAGTAGGTTTCATGGTTACGCAAATTACGAAAAACGGAATGCTTCGTTTTCAAACGTTAGGCGGCTGGTGGAGCCAAGTTTTATTAGCACAGCGTGTACAAGTTATGACGAAGAATGGTCCTGTTATTGGGGTTGT
Source organism: Bacillus sp. GMa5/1 (assembly GCF_050172015.1). Lineage (NCBI taxonomy): Bacteria > Bacillati > Bacillota > Bacilli > Caryophanales > Bacillaceae > Bacillus > Bacillus sp. GMa5/1. Next base: position 71,555 of record NZ_JBNLYC010000008.1, read on the forward strand.
TGGTTCTATTCCTCCTCATTTATTAAGTGACGCGCAACGTGCAAAACCGATGGATATAAAAAATATGTTAATTGATATAGGTGCAGATAGTTATGAAGATGCGATTGAAATTGGTGTAAAACCAGGACAACAAATCGTGCCGATTTGCCCATTCACACCGATGGCAAATGAGAAGAAAATTATGGCGAAAGCTTGGGACAACCGTTACGGATGTGGTCTTGCAATCGAATTGTTAAAAGAATTAAAAGATGAAACATTACCAAATACATTATATTCTGGTGCTACTGTACAAGAAGAAGTAGGCCTCCGCGGAGCGCAAACAGCTGCAAATATGATTCAACCAGACATTTTCTATGCGCTTGATGCAAGTCCAGCAAACGATGCATCTGGTGACAAAACACAGTTCGGTCAATTAGGAAAAGGTGCTCTTCTTCGTATTTACGATCGCACGATGGTAACACATAGAGGAATACGCGAATTCATTTTAGATACAGCAGAAACAAACAACATTCCGTACCAATACTTTATTTCACAAGGTGGTACAGATGCGGGCCGTGTACATACAAGTAACTCTGGTATCCCATCAGCAGTAATTGGTGTTTGTGCACGCTACGTTCATACACATGCTTCAATTTTACATGTTGATGATTATGCAGCGGCGAAAGAATTAATTACGAAGCTTGTAAGAACAACAGATAAAACGACGTTAGAGACAATTAAGAATAACGCGTAGAGAAGAAGGGCGAAAAACCCTTCTTTTTTTAGGTTGAATAGATGACCCAGCGATGAGTGGTGGCGGTTAGTGCCTAATGGGTGCTCGAATGATGTATTAAGACCGCGGGTAGGAAGAAAGAAGAAGCCTGTTTTTGTGTTTAGGACCAGTAATATTGTAGAAAGCGACCTTCTTTTATGGGGAGAAGGAATTCCCTGATGGTGTGTGGTAGTGGTTAGTACTTAATTTGTGCCGAAGCGGATATTAGAATAGAATGATGAATTTTTATAGAGGTGAACGAAATGAAAGTAGTAGTTGGATCGAAGAATAAAACGAAGGTTGGCGCTGTGGAGAAGGTTTGGAAAGATGCTGAAATTACATCTCTTTCTGTTCCGTCAGGAGTATCAGCTCAGCCTTTCTCAGATGAAGAGACGATGCAAGGAGCGATCAATAGAGCGAAGCGAGCGCTAGAGGACGGAGAAGCTCCAATTGGGATTGGGCTAGAAGGCGGCGTAATGAAAACGGAGCACGGTTTATTTATGTGTAACTGGGGCGCGCTAGCAACAAGTGATGGGAAAGTATTTGTGGCCGGAGGAGCGCGTATTACGTTACCAGACGATTTTTTAGCACCTCTTGAAGATGGTAAGGAATTAAGTGAAGTGATGGAAGAGTTTGTGCAGCGAAAAGATATTCGTAGTCACGAAGGTGCGATCGGTATTTTTACAGATGATTATGTCGACCGTACGGAATTATTTGTACACGTTGTTAAGTTGTTAGTTGGGCAATATAAGTATGACAAAAAGCAAGCATAAACCTTGCACCGTGCGCGATGTATGGTAGTATAAAAGAAAGATTATAACATGAAAAATGTACCCGTTAGAGGAGGAAATATAGATGAAGTCATTAGAAAGCATGGAGCAATTCCAACAGTTAAAAAATGAAGAGAATGTAGTCTTTATGTTCTCAGCAGAATGGTGCCCAGACTGCCGCTTTGTAGACCCATTTATGCCAGAAGTAGAAGAGAAATATAGTGATTTCTCATTTTACTATGTAGATCGAGATGAGTTTATTGATCTATGCGTAAAATTAGACGTATTTGGCATTCCGAGCTTTGTAGCGTACAATAAAGGTGAAGAAACTGGTCGCTATGTAAACAAAGATCGTAAAACACAAGAACAAATCGAAGAGTTCATTGAAGGTTTAAAATAAGGCAATTTGCCAATTGAATTGTAAAACAACCTCTACCTTCGCGGGGGAGGTTATTTTTTTGGAAGGGAGGAAAAAGAGATGAAGATGACAAGTAAAAAGATGAAAGATGAGTTAATAAAGAAATTATCTCGCCCAGAATGGGACTTTCAGTATGATAGTGAGAAAGAAGTTTTACGTATTGAACAAAAAGACTCCAAAAAAGGTATTAACGTATCGCTTCCAGGAGTTGTGGCAAAATGGGAAGTGAACAAAGAAAAGGCAATTGAAGAAGTTGCTTATTACGTACAAGAAGCGCTAATTGCGATGCATAAAGAAGAAAATAGCGGAGCGAAAATTTTACCTGTTATTCGCTCTACTTCTTTCCCGAAACAAGCAGAAGAAGGAAATCCGTTTATTATGACGGATCATACGGCGGAAACACGTATTTACTATGCGTTAGATTCGAATAAAACGTATCGACTAATTGACGAGCGTCTATTACAAAAATTAGAACTTACAGAACAGCAAGTGCGTGAAATGGCATTATTCAACGCACGCTCATTAGGTTATGAATTTAAACAAGACACAGTAGCGGGGAATACATTCTACTTTTTAAACACAAATGATGGGTATGACGCGACTCGTATTTTAAACGAATCGTTACTACAATCGATGCGTGAAAAGATTTCTGGTGACATGGTTGTTGCTGTTCCTCACCAAGATGTATTAATTATTGCTGATATCGTCAACGAAATCGGTTATGATATTATTGCACAAATGACAATGAAATTTTTTGCCGAAGGGCATGTTCCGATTACATCACTTTCATTCGTATATGAAGATGGAGAATTTGAACCAATCTTTATTTTAGCGAAAAATCGGAAGAAGACAGATGGAAAAGAGAAAGGATGAACGAAGTGAACGTTTTTTACAACCTTGAAGGAATTGGTGACACTTTAATTGTTGCCTTACAAGATATTACTTTAGAGAACCGTACTTTTGATCGCAAAGGAGATGTTGCACGCGTATACGATCGTGAAAGCAACGAGACAGCAGGATTCAACATCTTTAATGCATCTTCTTACTTAGAAGTAAAAGAAACAGGCAACCTTACATTAACGAAAGAGCTTGTAGAGAAAATCAACGAAATTTTAGCGAAGAATGGTTTTGAAGAAACAGTAGAAGCAGATCTTTCTCCGAAATTTGTTGTAGGCTATGTAGCTGAAAAAGAAAAACATCCAAATGCTGATAAGTTAAACATCTGTAAAGTAGAAATCGGTACAGAAACATTACAAATCGTATGTGGTGCACCAAACGTTGATGCAGGACAAAAAGTTGTCGTTGCAAAAATCGGCGCTGTAATGCCAAGCGGTATGTTAATCAAGCCAGCTGAGCTTCGCGGTGTTCCTTCTTCTGGAATGATCTGCTCTGCACGTGAATTAGAGCTTCCAGATGCTCCACAAGAAAAAGGTATTCTTGTATTAGAAGATAGCTTTGAAGTTGGACAAGAGTTTAAATTTTAATTGATATAAGAAAAGAGAGGTTGTCCTTTTGGATAGCCTCTCTTTTTTTGTCATTCTTTGTCGGTAAATCGAAATTTCGTGTTAAATCGTTGATATATTGAGAGTAGTGATAGATATATTCAAAAAATCGTTAATATGATAAGGATGTCACCTTTTTTCTTAAAATCTATATTGTATTTTATAAACAAACTAGTTAAAATTTAGAAAAATAGAAGGGGATAGAAGTATGAAACAACAACCAAAAATCGCAGAACTTCTAAAACGAATTGAAACTTCAAAACAGCAAGATGTTGAGCTAGGTACTTATGAAATATATTTGTTTAGTGAAAATGAATTAGAAAAAGGACAAATCGGTTATCGATATGATAAACATAAAAATTCATTAATAAGTGAAGAACACGGAAAATGGAAAGAAGAATGGATTACAATTGGATATGAAACGGATATGGGCGATCCAGTTTTCGTAAATATAGATGATGACGCTTATCCGCTTTATACTGCAGAACGTGGTACAGAAAAATGGCAGCCAGTTTATATTGGAAATATAGATGAGATTATAGGGCGATTATAAGAAAAACTTTGAATCCGGTGCAAAGTGATGGGGGAGAAGTATGAAGTATATAAAAATAATGAGCATGATTGCATTCATTGGAATATATATGGCCGGTTGTTCACAAGAGCAGCCGAAAAAAGAAACTACATCTTCTATACAAGAGAAAAACAAAGATACCAAAGAAGACGCACCGGTAGAAAAGAAGCAAGAACAAGAAAAGAACGAAGAATCGCAAGCAATTCAAACGAATGACCAAGTAGAACATAAGCAAGAGGAAGTATCATCTGATGAAAAGAAAGAAGAAACTACGCCAGTGCAGCCGACTGAGCAACCAGTGCAAAATAATGAACAAAAAATAGAGAGTAATGAAAAACAAGAGAAGTTTCTCGTCGTTATTGATCCAGGGCATCAACAAAAAGCGAATTTAAATTTAGAGCCGATTGGACCAGGGGCAACAACGCAAAAATATAAAGTGACAGACGGTACAACAGGTGTTGTGACGAAAAAGAGAGAGGCTGTACTTGTATTAGAAATGGCTTTTTTATTAAAAGAAAAGCTTGAAGCAAAAGGGATACAAGTATTAATGACGAGAACATCACAAGACGTTGATATAAGTAATAAAGAAAGGGCGACATTCGCAAATAATCATAAGGCTAATTTATTTTTACGTCTTCATGCAGATGGTTCTGAAAATCCAAACGAAAGTGGATTCGCTGTATTGACGCCGGCAGAAAGAAGTCCGTATACGAAAGAGATTTATGCGGAAAGTCTTCAAATCTCTCAAATGATTGTAAATAAAATGAGGGAGAACCAGCAAGTAAAAGTAAATGGAATTAAATTTCGGGATGATCTTTCTGGATTTAATTGGGCAAAGGTTCCTGGTGTGTTATTAGAACTTGGGTTTATGTCAAACCATGAAGAAGATAAAAAATTATCTGACCCGCAATATGTAAATTCTTTATTGCAAAGTGTAACGGATAGCATAGATGCATATCAGAAGAGTAAAGCTTAAGCGCAGTCTTATATGAAAGGCTGCGTTTTTTCATATGAAACACTCGTAAATTAGAATATTGTGGATAAATATGACATGCTTAATTTTACCTGCACTTTTTGCCGAATGCTGATACAATAAAGGATGTTACTATTTAGTAGAAAGAGTGGTAAGCATGTTAGATTGGATGAAAAAGCTGTTTAACAAAGAGGAAGAACAAACAGCGATGAATAAAGAAGTACCAAAGCAAATTGAAAGTCAGCCGAAAATTCCTCGTGTAAACCACTACACTGAAGCAAGAGAAGCACAAATGGCAAGTAGGAATGCAGGTAAATGCCGTTTTCCTTTAGTACCGGATAATGGGTTCGATGAAGAGGATGAAAGCGAAGTAAATCGCTTCGAAGAACAACCTGTTCAAGGAGTAACATATGAAGAACCGACTGCCCAAAGAGGAATAAAGGTGGAAAGAAGCAGACGACCGTATGTGGAAAAGGTAGTTTCTACATATGAAGAGCCGGAAGTGCAATATGAACCGGTGCGGGAGTCTGTCGTTAAAAAGGCATCTGTACCTTCGCAAGAGAGTAACCGTAGACCATTTCGTCCAACAGAAATGATTTCGCCAATTTATGGATATAATCGTCCTTCAGTAGAGAAAAAGGAAGAAAAGCAGGAGGAAGTAAAGGAAAGAGAAGACCTTGAAATATCTGTAGAGGGTAAATCAGTCGTTGATGCATGGTTAGAGAAAAAAGGATATACATTATCTGATTTCTCAGAAGGACAAGCACCAACTTCTTCTAGTCATAGAGCTGCTAACCAGCAAGGGGAGCAACAATATGAAGAGAATAAAAAGGAAGAAAAGTCAGTAGTTGATCAATGGCTAGAGAAAAACGGTTATGAAATTGAACGCCAAGTGCCTTTAGTAGAAGAAAAAGAAGTGATTCAAGAAATGAGTACACCGCAGGAAGTTTCAGCGGATGAATTACTTCATAAAACAGTAGCTGAGCAGATGGAAAGTGCTAAGCTAGAAAAAGATGTAGTGGTGTTAAACGAAAACAATCTACAAGAAGAATTAGTAGCTTCTAAAGTAGAGCACGAGGATACAATATTATCAGAAGAAATTAAACGTAATACAGAAATAAAACAACCTACTATTGAAGTAGAAAAGCAAGCTCCAGAAGAATCAGTGATTGTCAAAGCAGAAGAAAAACTTGAAGAAACAATCATTGTGGAAATACTAGAAGAAGTGTCAAAAGTAGAAGTAATTGCAGAAGCGGAAGAGTCAGAAGAAGTAGAAGTAATTACAGAAACAGAAGAGCTAGAAGAAGCTGAAGTAATTGCGGAAGCAGAAGAGTCAGAAGAAGTGGAAGTAATTGCAGAAGCGGAAGAGTCAGAAGAAGTAGAAGTAATTACAGAAACAGAAGAGCTAGAAGAAGTAGAAGTAATTGCGGAAA